>JANQST010000092.1 GCA_028279155.1 Cyclobacteriaceae bacterium | reverse complement strand
TTTTTTAAGCGCTTCATCTTTTGAATCACCTGATTTGAGATTACGATAAAATTCAACCATAATATCTGTAGTGGCAGCATCTGGAATTTTCCACATACTCATGATTACGCTAGGACATCCTGCATAGCTAAAGGCCCTGGTAAAACTAATAGGTCCCTCTCCTACCTGGACCTTCCCTCTTCCACTACTGCATGCACTCAAAACAATCATATCCGCATTCAGTTCCAAGTTGTAGATCTCATCAATCGTTAGATAGCCATCGTTGAGGGTATCTCTTATGCCATTGAATAGTAGTTCAGAATATTCCGGTTCTTCACTATTTAAAAGGCTATGCATTGCAAGGTGTAAAACGCTATAATCGCCAGATCGATCCTTAAAATTGCTTTCTGAGGCCTCCTCATTTATCCATGATTTTCCGCTTAGAAATTGACTGATCGTTGAAACTTCAGCAATTGCACCTGGTAATGGTAATTTCCCATCTCTAACAAGCTGATATGCCAGAGGATGATTAGATGAGTCAATATCAATGTACTCCGTCTGCTCATAAGATGGCGCAAATCCTCCAAAACTTAACCTGGATGCCTTGGCAGTTTTTCTAAAGTTGAGCGTAGAAGAAAAAGCATAGCTAACACTATAATCAAGAAGAAGGTAATCAAGTTCATTGTATCTGAAGCTTAAGGATTCAGGTCGCTTCGTCAACATCGTGCTAAAATTCAAATTGCTTAGTGAGCCATCGGGAATTACAATCAATTGATCCACTGGTATTGATATCTTTTCTAACAAAGGTCCTATCAAGATGCTAAATAGCCTTGACCCTGTGTGGATATACAGACTATCCGCTTGTTTGGCTTTTTCAGCAATAAAATCACCATCAGTTAGGCTTTTAATATATCCATCCACTGTTTCATTGAAATCGTGGGGTTTTAACTGCTTACTCATTTCAAAATCATCCCGAGTAATTATAAAAGAATAGAGCGCATCACTGGATTCAAAATACTCCAGTACTCCTGATTGGGATAAAAGGAATGAACGTACACCGTCGACATCAATCACCTCCCTTGAATACATGTGATCAAAGTAATCACTGTATTCTCTTTGCAATTGAGATTTAAATTCCTCAAATTCTGATTGCAAGCTGAACAGTTGATTTTGATAAAGTGTAATTGAGGCAGTATCATTTTTGATTCTAGCCTCTCTCAGTTTTGATTTATTGAAGGAGATTTCAATTTTGATATCTCGCTCCTTATTAAGAAGCTCTTTTGGCACTCCATTTATCTTTTTAACCTCTCGATCAGTAACCTTGGAAAGCAGAATGGGTGATTTGCTTTGTTCAACAATTCGAAAAGCCTCAGCTTTGTAAATTGGGTCTTCAGTTGCAATCAAAAGCTCATAAGCTGTTTCGACTGCACCTTCGAAGATGTTTCGAGTTTCTTTCTCCAGCAGCGTTTTGGAAACTTCTAGTTCATAGCTATCGAAAATGAAATTGATTAAATCGATCCCGTACTTAAATCGATCCAATGACTTCTTTAGCAACGACACATCATTTGTCTCCTCGTATAGCTGCTTGTAGGTCTTAGCTATTTTCTGATAAATCCTCAGTGCTCTGTGCTTATGAGTAAATGAATTGATGTCTACTTCAAGATCATCTGTTACTGTATCTGCAGAAATAGCCTCGATGGATTTAAAGTAGTAATCCAGTGCTTCAACGTACTTGCCTGAATCGCGAGCCATATCCCCAATACCCATATAAACAGCAGCAACGTCTGTATTTTTCTCTCCAATCTTATCTGTTAGAATTTCTAAAGCCTCTTCATAATATTCAAGTGCCTTAGCTCTGTCTTCCATCTCATAACTAGCTTTTCCTAACTCAACCAAGACTCCTGCTTCCCGAACAGTATTTTTGCCAAAAGCCAGATGAAAAATGTTTTGTGCTTTCTTCAAATACTTTATCTGATTATCTAAATCTTTTTGTTGCGAATAAAATTCACCGAGTAGGTTGTACACAATTGCACGGTACGGGTGATTTGCTCGTAAATGCTTATCAATCATTCTTTCAGCGAGCGAAAAATAGTCTCTCGCCTCTTCTACATCACCAGCATATCCATGCATTCTTCCTAAATAGGCATAGTAGGTATGAAGGACTGGTGTTGCTTCACCAAGACGTTTCAGTATAATAGCATTTCCCTGCTTTATATAATGAATGGCTCTGCGATAATCGAACTGATTCCCGTATAGATTACCAATTGTATAGTAACTAGCTCCCACGTTCACATGATCCTCTCCCAGCTTTTCTTTACGTATCTCTAAAGCCGGAAGGTAATAACTCAACGCCCTATCAAAGTTTCCCATGGTTCGATAGATGATACCAAGATCGTTGAGACTATTAGAAACTGTGGGATGGTTATAAACCAACATCGATTGACGAAGATCCAATGCTTCCTGGGCTTGTTTCAAAGCTGTTTTTAACTCACCAGTTCGCTCGTTTATCTTGGAGAGATAATACAACGTATGAGATAGTTCAACTTTGTCCACCTCTTCGTTTTCTCTTCGAATCTTCAGTGCGTTTTGCAGGTAATTTTGAGCGCTATCATAATTGCCAAGATAAGTTTGGTAGTAACCCAGCATGGTTAAGTTGTAAGCGACTTCAAGGCTCTTTGCTCCATAGAGTTCTTTCCTGATCTCACTCGATTTACTAACAAGTCTAACCGCCTCCGTAAAATCATTTAAGCAACCGCCTGTTATCCTTGATAAATAATATTGCCCATCTGCGGTCAGTGAATCTTTCTCTCCAAATGTTTCGATTGATTGAAGTAACGCCTCATTCGTTATCAGATGAGCAGAATCACATTTGCCAAGGTTACTCATACTTTCACCTATGGCGTATGAGGTTTCTATCGTCTTTCGTTGCTCATTTCCCTCCTCAAAGATTGACCTTGCTTGTTTGAGCATTTTAATTGCGTTCTCATACTCACCATCATAATGAAAGCTATTTCCTTTAGATAATAATTCATCGCCCGTTTGCGCATAACTTAACGTCCATGCTGAACATAACAGGAATAGGGTGATTTGTTTGAGGATGTGTGGCAACTTGGTATTAAAATGATGAAGTTATTTCTTAGAATAATGAAAGTAGAGATTATTTCCTTTTAATCAAAGAAATTAGTCAGTCTGGTAGATGTATGTCAGGTCAGAAACCTTCTTTTCTGCTAAAACGATAGTCTTAAGCTGCTGAAATAGTTCTTTATTCTACCTTGTAATACTTGTTCGGAAACTTGAAAAGGTTCCATCTTTTTGCAATGTTTCCACAAACAATTGAAGCCCTTTGGTTTCATTACGTTCTAGGATCGTGGAAAAGAAAGTTCGATCACTCAAGCTGAAAAGTCTTGTAGTGCCAAATCGAGTCTGAATATTGTTCTTTTTAGGTTTTTGGTATGTTCCAATGATGAATGTGAAATTATCATCAAGAACATCTGAAGGAATTGTAAGCAAGTCAACGGTTGTTACTATCAGAACTCCTTCGGTAAAGTTGGTTCCAATTGATAACAAATTCTCTTTCGATTCTATTACGTGAATGGACTCAATAGACTCAAGGGGTAAATCAAATAAAATCGAATGATCTTTTATTATCTCATCATTCAATATCACCAATTTGGGATCGGTTGGATACCCTTTAAACGGATTCAATATCCGAAGCGTCTTTTTAGTGCTTTCATTATGTACTGAAACATTATGTACTGCTTCCTTAATGAATTCCTCAAAATCAGAGATATCCCGATAATCTTCAACATTAAAAGTTGCATCGATTGGGAGACTAGTCCAAAAGGCTTCATTTGGTTCTTCAATATCTGCAAGCGTTGATAACACATAATAATGTTCGTACTTCGAGTAAAGCAAAGAGTCAGAATAGTCTTTCTTGAAATAATCCGCGTTTGGGATATAGTTTATCTCTGGACCGGAATCAAAAATAATTTCAAATTCACCAGAAAGATCTCTTCCATCACCATTTATGATAAATGTATATGCATAATCATCCTCTAGAGGGTAATCAATATCCATTATCACTTTACCACTCGGATCTAGAGGTTGGGAAAATTCTACATATTCATCAAAGAAATGAATACTTAGCGTGGCTTCATCCAAAGCAGTTAAATCTCCCTCCAATTCGGCCCTTAGTTGAAAGCTAACTTCAGGAATATATTCATTCACCTCCTGTGCGGCAGTAGATAGGATGCTTTCCCACAGCTGTAATCCATTGGATGGAAGTTCTTTAAGGGTCTTTAAGTTAGGATTTCCATTATAGGGCTCTGTGGCTTTCGAGCTAAAATAGATTTCACACATCCTTTCGAATAATGTTTCATGATGAGTAATCGGTTTATTAATGGCTACTCTGGTTATCAAATTATCAAGCACAAACAGCTTTATTGAATCAACATTTAACGTGTAAATAGGCTCAAGAGCACCTGGCTCTTCATTTACAAGAAACGATTTTGATGTCATCACTTCATTTGCATCACTGATCACCGTTATTCGCTGAAAGCTTCCTCTCATTTTCTGTTTCGGCAATGAAATAGATCGACCAGGACCAAATTGTTGAATAAACTGAATGCCTTGAAGACCCTCTCCTACCAGGTAGAGCTCTTGGTCAACCCTACTATCAGGGGCTTCAATTGTAAACAAAACCCGATCAATCTCCTCTTTTACACTTAGCACTAACTCTTCTCTCAGTGAAGTGGTACTCTGCTGATTAATGGCAGCACGGTTATAATCTATCGCGATATTCTGAGTGGGTTCTAGGGTGTTTTGAATGTACAATAACCTGCGATCGATCATCTTTGTCATATCGAAATTTCGCATCGCATTTGTATAAGCTACAAGTTGATAATTACCAGTAGGGATATCAAAAGGTAGTTTGATGATAGAGGAGACTATCCCATTCTCTAATTCATATTTGTACTTCTTTCGATATTCATTATTCTCATGAATAAGCTCAAGGTTAATAATCTTGCTAACCGTTGCGGGTTTCAGGAATTGATCAAGCAAAACCACATTAAAAGCTAAATGCGACCCACTATAAAAAACAGAATTGTCAATAGCGAGGTAGGCATACTCTGCTAAATTTTCATCAGCATAAGTATTATACCTTTCAAGAATTTTACTTTGAATTGTTTGACCGCCAACCTGATTTAAGGAAGTCATCAAAATACCAAAAACATACAATCTTATTGTTCTCATTGCATCAATCAGTATAGTCATTCTACGAAAGTTATGAGTTCCTTTTGTTCAGAACTAATGGATTCTGATACTGCCTGAAACAAACCCAATGTTTGATTATCACACCCCGTACACTCAATATTACCTTCAACAGGAAAAGGAAAGGTGTCAAAAACCAAACCATCATTATTTCTAAGTTTTTCTACATTTTTCCAATACTCATAAGTATCCGGAGAGATATTTTCCTGAACAAGTCTAAAATCCATAATCCAACGATCCTCGAAATGACAACAAGGATTGCCACAACAAGGATCAGGGCAATCAAACAATATCACACTATTACAAAAAGTAGCTGGCTGGGTGGTATCAAAGAACAGCCATGGCTCATTTACTCTTAGTCCTAAAGGAATTGTCGCCCCGGCAGACGGTATTTCCACTTGAAAGTTATCGAAGAGAATGAAATCAT
>JANQST010000079.1 GCA_028279155.1 Cyclobacteriaceae bacterium | reverse complement strand
CTGCCGATCTGATCAAAAATTTCATCCATCACTTTTACTCCATAGGCATTCTCTTGGAGAATAGCTACGATCATGAGAACGAGCTCCTCCAGCTCACCCAGTTGATAAGATTTATTCTTCATTTTCAGTACTGATTTAACTACAAACAAGAATTCTCGTCAGACTTCTCGTCACTTTATGAAAGAATCGAAAAAGGTTTCTTTCATAAATGTAAATGTAATCATCTTATTAGACCCAACTTTTAAATGAAGGTTGCACCTGAGGCATTTTTTTCTCCAAAAGAGATGGATAAAATATATGGTTCATTTTTTCAAAAATTGCTTTTCTCCTTCATTATCAGTAACTTATGTATCTCATCAACCACTGACTCACCATGAATAAATTTATTAATTGGTTAACTTCCATTAACGCTCCTGTTTGGGTTGATCCTATTCGAATCATTGTTGGAAGCTTCATTTTCTACAAGGGAATCATCTTCGCAAACAATTTTGAAAGCTTTACAGAAAACATAGCTTCTGTAGGATGGGTGTTAGTTGCAGCACACTTAGCACATGCCATTTTGTTCATTCACCTAGTGAGCGGTATCATATTAGCCCTGGGAGCCGCCACCCGGATAATGAGTATGGTCAATATTCCAATTTTAGCGGGGGCAGTAGTTTTTAATTATCAAAACCTACTCAACGTGGGCAATTATATGGAGCTTGACCTGGCTATTATAGCGTTGCTAATGTTAATTCTAACCTTTTTTATGGGTGGTGGTCGCTTTTCTCTTGATTACATGCGGAAAAAGCGGGAGATGAAAACGACTGCATAGTACTCATTCCGAATGTAACGTTTCGGCGGGATTGACCCTGACAGCTCTTACTATCTCGTAGCTAATGGTAGCTATTGAGATGATAAGTATGGTCAAGCCTGAAATGGCAAGAATTTCCCAGGTTACCTCTATTCCATATTCGTAATTTTCGAGCCATCGCTTCATTGTATACCAACCTAACGGAAAAGCTACTATCAAGGAAATGGTAATGAGTTTTAAGAAGTTTGAACTGAGCGAGTGAAATAAATTTCTAAAAGTGGCTCCCAATACTTTACGAATTCCAATTTCTTTTCTCTTTTGTTCCACCATAAAGGCTGAGAGTGCGAAAAGACCCAGACAGGCTATTACAATGGCAAGAATTGCAAAAGAAGTAAACACAATTCCAGTTCGCTTCACATCGTCGTACATTTCAGCAAAACGCTGATCCATAAACTCATATCGAATGGGCTGATTTGGCATGAAGCTATCCCATAAGTCCGTTATTGAAGCCATCGTACCTTGTAAATCTTCAGAAGATACTTTTACAGCAATCATTTGCCGTCTTCGACCCAAAACCATTGCAAGAGGCTCTATGGGATCAGTTACAGACTCAAAGTGAAAATCCTCTACTATACCGATAATGTTTCTTGCATATCCATTAGTTATTCTTTTCCCTATAGGATCATCAAAACCTAGTTGGTCTGCCATAGTTTGGTTGATAATTATTGCTATAGAGTCTGAAGCCATTTCCCTTGAGAAATCTCTTCCCTGGACCACTTTCATTCCCATTGTTTCGATGTAATCATAATCTACCCGCCAAAACTGCGCTCCAACGGCAATATCAATTTTCTGTCTCCCTTCGATCCACACAGCATTTTGATCCCTTTTCATGTTAGATACTGGGAAATAATGGGTGGCGGTCGCGTTTTTGACTTGAGGTAGTTTTTTTAGTTCTTCCTTGAATGGATCTATTCGATCTTCCAATGTATTGGTCCCTTGAATAATTGCAATGTGATCCTTATTAAAACCCAGCTTTTTATTGAGGATAAAGTTCATTTGACGATTCACCACAACTGCTCCGATAATAAGAATCACAGAAGCTGCAAATTGAAAAATGACCATTGAGCCTTGCAGACTTGAACTTTTGCTTCCCATGCTCAGCTTTCCTTTAAGTACTTCTATTGGCTTAAATGAGGATAGAAAGAATGATGGATAAATACCGGCTAAAAAACCTATGAACAAGACAGATGCAAGAAGACCAGGAATAAACCAGATCGTATCAAATGGAAATGTCAGTGATTTATTTGCCAACTCATTGAAATAGGGGAGACTTACCCTAGCAATCAAGATTCCAAGTGAAAATGAAATCAGACTTAGAAGAACTGACTCAGTTAGGAATTGCATAATCAGATTACCCCTTGCAGATCCTACTACTTTTCTTAACCCTACCTCTTTGGCTCTATTGGCGGATTTGGCTGTAGATAGATTGATGAAATTGATACATGCCAGAAGTAGGATAAGTATTGCAACAACTCCGAACATCCAAATAATTTTGATATCCCCATGATTGTAACGATCACCGATATCTGTGGAATGAAGATGGACATCTTCGACTGGTTGGAGTTCGAATCCACGATAACGCACGACATCATCAGCAGCTTGATTTCCTCGGTAACGCAGATAGGTCACATAATACTTATCACGAATGTCGACCAGTTTATTTAGTACACGTTCATGGTCAGCATCTGGTCTCAATTTGACGTATGTTTCATAGTTGCTGCAACACCATGATGATTGCTCTCCTTTCCAAAATTCTACACCTTTCAGTGGCAGTATGAAATCAAAATCGAAATGCGTGTTGGAGGGTAACGTTTCCATAACCCCACTGATTATTCTGGGGTCTTCCTCATCATCATTGAGAAATATTGTTTTTCCAATTGGATTGATTCCTGGAAAATGTTTTTCGGCCTTTCGTTGAGAAATTACCAGGGTATTGGGTTCAGAAAGAGCGGTTTTAGGATCTCCTGCAACAAACCTAAAGCCAAGCATATCTATGAACTCCTGATCGGCATATACAAAGCGCTCCTCATAGGTGTTTTGTGTTGCCTCGGCGCTTCTAAATAGATTGTTTCCTCCCAAAAACCAATTGTAGGGAATGATTCGTCCAACTATTTCAACTTCCGGAATTTCATTTCTTACCACACCAGCAAATGGTGCTGTCATGGCTGGCCATTTGTTTTCGTCTCCTTTTTCGTTCCATTGATTTATCACCCTGTAAATTCTGTCCCCATCGGGGTAGTTTTTGTCATAGTTCAGTTCATCGTAAAGAAACATTGAGATGAGAATGCAGGCTGCAATCCCTAATGCGAATCCTCCGATCTTGATGGAAGAATACATTTTATGTCGCATCATGTTTCTTACCGCGACCCTGTAGTAATTTTTGAACATGGCGTAGTTATTTGAGTTATACCTTTTTTTCTTGAGTGCGAACGGTCGATAAATGCTCAAGACATCCCTTACAAATCGTAGATTGGCGATAGCTCTACCTTTAGCTTTTTCTCTTTTTTCATAGAGCTCGAACAGGTCACCCTGAACCGTTTCGATGACGTCATCAGAACAAAACCACTCTAGTAACCTATTGGCCCATTTTGGGGGATGTGGTGAATCATTCATTACTCGGCACTGAGATTAAGTCCCGGAATTTGTTTTGCGAATCGCATTCTCAATTCGTTTGCTTCAACCAACATTTTTTGGCCTGAACCAGATAGTTGGTAAAACTTCTTTCGTCTTCCTCCACGTTCCCTGGTCGCACCACCATCAGATGATGTAACATATCCTTTTTCCTCAAGTCGATAGAGTGCAGAATGCAATGCCCCAATACTTGGCCTTTTACCGGTGTGTTTTTCCAGCATCTCTTTTATCGTCACACCATAGGCATCGTCTTTAAGTGCCCCAACAGTCAATAGAACCAATTCTTCAAATGCTCCAAGTTTCATAGCATGTTATTTTATTCCTAAAATCAGAACAAATAAATACAATATATTATTCCTAAATACAGAACAAATGAGGAAAGGTTGCAGAGATGAGCAAAAAAAATTTATATCACTCTTTTTGATCTACTGTCCAATCAATGTCGAAACGTGCTTTTAAATAGGGAGAAAGAGGGCCAAGTCCAATTTTGGCTCTTCGTTTGTCAACCTTTTCAGGATCTTTGATTGGGAATGGAGTTTTTTCAAGATTTTCGAACTTTATCTGTGTTCCGTAGAGTTGCTCCCTACCTTCTTCCACTAATAACCGATCTTGCATTTTAGCAAATCGCAAGGGTTGCGCTTCTCCTTTTTCAAAAGCTTCTTTCAATAGAGGAAAATACTTGGATCTTAGCTCATATGAGGTGTGATTGATAATTAGGGCTGCTCCAGCCGCTGCGAATTCTGTAACCTGAGATGCTGTAGGCCAACCATATTGATCTAGAAGTGTTAGAAGTCTTTCAGTATTTGCAGCTACATTCTTTTCCTCCATGGCAAGCAATGGAAAAATAGATGGCGAGCCAAAATATCCTCCGTTTCGAATGTATTTTCTTCTTTCAATATTCCCAGCATACATGAAACCCTGATCTCGAATGATCATTCTAAAAAGCTCTCGTGCAAATGATTCATTGCCTATGGATTCATTTGCTGCTTCATATTTTTTAACCTGATTATCTTCGATCTGAGCCCAACGAGAATCATCTATTAAGCTTAAGAAATGTGGATCATAAAGTGCGGCGAGAGTTGAGTCATCCTCAAGACCATGATTCAAGAAATAAAAAGCTGTATCACGCATCTGTGAGGTCCATAGCAAGGCGCATGTTGATGCTATTTTGTAGGAGGTTTCTGGAGATGGATCAGAAGCAAACGCTTGACTGTATTTATCTAATGCAGGCATTAACAGTCCGATTCGTTTTAGGCTATCAGCCGATCTCAGATTAGATTGAGCTGCAGTGTATCCAGTAGCCGAAATGCAGATAAATAAGCAGATGAATGTTTTCATGTTCAAATATTTCCTACAATACTAGAATGAATAGTTCTTGGAAAGACAAAAAGTCGATGAACAACCAGTTTATAAAGGGATTTGACTTTAAGGAATGAGAAGAGAGCTATCTCCGTAGCTAAGGAATCGGTAATTGTTGGAGAGTGCTTCTCCATAAATTTTACGCCAGTCCTTTCCAACGAATGCAGCAACCAGCAAGATGAGTGTAGAACCAGGTAGGTGATAATTTGTAACCAAACCCTTACACAATCTAAAGGTGTATCCAGGATAAATGAAAATCTCTGTTTGTCCTCCAATTCGGTCAAGTCCATTTTTTGTCATGTGATCCAAAACAGCATTCAATGATTGTTCTTTAGAAACTGGCTGTAGTTGATAGGGATCCTCTTTAGAAATAAAGAATTCTGAATCATTGCCGAGAATCTTCACCCCGTACCAATACAAACTTTCAATTGTACGCATTGCTGTTGTACCTACAACAATCAATTTTTCACTACTTAAAATATGCGAGATATTTTCCTTCGACACCCATATTTTCTCGTTGTGCATGGGGTGGTTGGCAATATTCTTCTCTTTAATGGGTTGAAAAGTGCCTGCTGATACATGCAATGTCAAATAATCTGTTTGTATGCCTTTATTAGCAAGCTCGGAGAGGATATCATCTGTAAAGTGAAGCCCCGCAGTGGGAGCAGCAACAGCCCCTTTTGCCTTAGAGTATACGGTTTGGTATCGCTTCTCGTCCAATTCCGTTGCCTCACGATTGATATAGGGTGGGAGTGGAACCTTTCCTATCTCTAACAATAGCTCTGAAAATGTTTGACCTGAATCCCATTCGAACTGAACCTGATCGTCTCCAATCCTTGTTGCCGATAAGTTTAGCTCCTTGAGATACAGTGGAGTGTTTTCCTTCCATTTCTTGGCATTTCCGATCATGCATTTCCAGGTAGTTGATACGGTGGCGTGCATTACTTCCTCATGAGCTTTCGAGGGAAGTATTGGTTCAAGAAGAAAAATCTCAATTCGCGCACCAGTTTCCCTGTGCATAATCACCCTTGCAGGAATAACTTTTGTGTCATTGAAGATTAAAAGCGAATCCTTTGGAATTAGCTCCGTGATATTGAAAAAAGTATGATGGGAAATACTGCCATGATCAAAAAAAAGGAGCTTGGAACTCGAACGATTTTCAAGAGGATGTTTGGCTATTTTGCCTTCAGGAAGATCGTATAAAAAATCGTCTAATTTTAAGTCCATGCTGAGGCTCGAATATACACCTTACATCCTTGATTTTAAATTTCAGGCAAAGACCAGCCGAGGTTCTATGAATGAGCGGAAAGTATGGTTTCTAAAGATTTCGGATGAAAACGGCGCAAGTGGAATCGGTGAAGTGGCACCGATCGAACGACTGAGTCCGGACGTAATTGAAAACATCCCTGAGGAACTGGAGAAAATTAAAGTCAAACTCCAGCAGATTGATCCACCAACAACTGATGAAGAGATCTGGAAAACGGTTAAATCTGTTGTTTCACGAGAATTTCCGAGTATACGATTTGGGTTGGAAATTGCTTTCTTCGACCTGATGAATGGTGGATCGAAGAAAATTTTTGTCAATAACCTTTCAACCGTGAAAATTCAAATTAATGGCCTGGTTTGGATGGGTGATAAAGATTTCATGAAAGATCAAATCAGCGAAAAATTGGATCAGGGATTCACTTGCATCAAGTTGAAAATTGGCAGCCTCAATTTTGATACTGAATTGGATATAATCAAACAACTTAGAAAGGTTTCTGAGCAGCTTATCATCCGGTTGGATGCAAATGGATCTTTCCAAACGAACGAGGTATTGATGAAACTAAAACACCTTAGCAAATTCAATATTCATTCCATTGAGCAGCCAATTCTTCCGATGCAGCCTGAAGCAATGGAGATAGTTTGTAAAAAAAGCGAAATTCCAATTGCGCTAGATGAGGAACTAATTTGGATTCGTGGTGAGCGGGAGCGGTTGCAACTATTACAGGAATTGAAGCCACACTACCTGGTTTTGAAACCAACATTGCATGGCGGGTTTTCAACTGTCAAAAACTGGATTGACTTGGCAGGAATCCAGGGAATTGATTGGTGGGTTACATCGTACCTTGAATCAAACATTGGCTTAAATGCCATTGCACAATTTGCCAGTCTATATGAAAATGAGGAACATCATGGACTTGGAACAGGGAATCTCTATTCCAATAATATAATTTCTCCAATCCAGGTTGAGCAAGGTGTATTTAAATATGCTGAAAGTACTACCTGGGGGGACGTTGGTCTTTAGATCCTTCGAAAGGAACCCTCGCGTATTGTGGTGGGCCAGTTGCTTCGAAAAATACTTTTTGTAATCTTCGTTTTTGATCACCATTGCAGATGATCAAAACCTCTTTAAAAAACCTATATAATTCTGACTCTTTTTGAACGCAGACATCGGCAAAACGAGCAATTAAGCTGTCCATTTTTGCATCTTCTCCAGTCAGCATTAATTTGTTGATTTCGTCTTTGATCCTTTGGAATTCACCTTGATTTTGAAGCTGAATTCGATGATGTTTAACGGACAGCTCTTTAAATGCCTTTGCTTGTTGGTCATCAAATCCAATTTCTCTGATGATGAATGCGTTGATTTCTTCTACTGGCCTTCTCTCAAATGGACGGTTGCTTTTTCGTTCGCCCCACATCAACCCTATCAGTACTACATTTATTATTGAAAGAACAACAACTGAGGCAACAATCATTTGGGCAGTTTTCTTGTTCATTCTAGTAACCTTCAGCCTTTAAATTCCACTCAGTTGCCACAGAGTCTAGCATTTCTTCACGATCAGAGGACATTGAGTTGATTAAGAGAACCGTATTCACAATGGCAAACATAATCATTGCTGCAATTGCATATTTCGCTCTTCTCATCCATGTTTTTTGTTCATTCCTAAAGATCATCTTACTGGTCAGTGTAGTCAGAAAATCATCAGGAGCCTTGGCTTTTTGAATGTCGTCAAGACTGGATAGTGTTAAATCGATTTCTTTGTCCAGATCAGATTTTTTCATAATAATCTTTTAAAATTTTCTGAAGATTCTGCTTCGCTCTGTGGATAAGTGATTCTACAGATGAAACACTCTTATTCATGACTTTGCTGATTTCATCATACGAAAGGAATTCAACTTTTGCCAAGGTAAAAGCTACCTGTTGTTGTTCAGGTAGTTGTTCAATGGCGCCAAACAAAATCGCAGCTCTTTGCTGATTTTCAAGTGCTAAGCCTGGGTGAAAAAAATCGGGTGTTTTGTTTTGAATTACAGGATCAGCGATATCTTCCAGATGGGCTGATCTTTTTTGTCTTCCTTTTTTTCTTATTTCCTCAAGGCATTTGTTAACCGCAATGCGGTATATCCAGGTGCTCAACAAGGACTCTCCCTTGAACCTTTCTATGTTTTGATACACATGAATAAATACTTCCTGTGACATGTCTTTAGCTTCTTCCTGGTTTTTCATAAAGCCAAGACAGGTGTTATAGATCCTATCTTGATTCTCTAAAACCAGTGTATGAAAGTCTTCTTCGGTCACTTAGGGCAGCTTGAAATTCTAAGTTATCGAAACTGCCAAAAACCAAGGGTGGCTTTCAAAAATTAGATGCTGTAATTAAAAAAAACTTGCAACCTTTTTATTTGATGCATCGTATAATGAGGTATTATGTATTCAAGAGAATTACTCAAAGGAATTTTAAAACCGATCATTCTGAAGTTGCTTTCCGAAAACGACAAAATGTACGGGTATGAAATTGTGCAGAAAGTAAAGGAGTTGTCGGGAGATAAAATCCTTATTAAAGAAGGATCGTTGTATCCAGCGCTACATACACTATTAAAGGAGGGAGTATTGCAAGCTGAGTCCATTTCCATTGGAAATCGAACCCGTAAGTATTACAAATTAACTTCTTCTGGAAGTGGTCAGGTGCAGTTGGCGATGGACGAGTTGCTTGATTTTTCGCAAACGCTCAAGACCATTTTTGAACCTAAACCAGCAGTGTCATGATGATTGATGAAGGACAAATCTCATTTGTTAGGGGCTATTTAATTGGAAATGGTATCTCTAATCACTCTTTACAGGAGGATCTGCTTGATCATTTCTGCTGTGTTATTGAAGAAGATATGGAGGAGGGACAATCTTTCGATCATTCTTTCTCAAAAGCTGTTGAGCGAATTACGCCGGATGGCCCTGAAAAAATTCAGAATGACCTTAATTATTTATTAACCATAAAAAAGAATATTATGCTCAGAAAGTTAGTGTTTATGGCATCCTACTTAAGTGTATTAATTGTATTGTTCGGTCTTGCTCTTAGAATTCCGCAAATAGTGAGCGCAAACTTGACGATGTTGATGATTATGGCTGGGATACTACTGTTTTCAGTTACAACAGTCCCTTACATTTTCTATGATAGGTATCAAAAATCCATACGGGAACTCAAAAGTGAATAATGAAAAGGGGCCACTGGCCCCTTTATTTTTAAAAATGCATTTTCATGCCTTCATGTGTTGCATTAAACCCAAGCTTTTCATAAAACCGCAAAGCATCAGGTCTTTGTTTGTCCGTAGTGAGTTGAAGCAAATGAGCTCCTCTTTCTTTTGCGCGAGAAATTGCCCAGAGAAACATTTTTTCGCCTAATCCCTCACCTCTCTTGTCCTTTCTGATCCGTACTGCTTCGATTTGTGATCGAATACCACCCTTGTAAGTAAGGTATTGGATAAAAGATAGTTGCATCGAGCCGATAATTTCATTGTCATCTTCAACCACAATCAATTCCTGATTGGCATCTGAATCAATATGTTCAAATGCTTCGATATAGGAATTGGGAATGGGATATTTAAAATCTTCCCTTTTGGCTCCAAGTTCATCATCAGCAAGCATTGCTACGATAGGAACAACATCTTCTTTTTTTGCAGGACGAAATATCATCCTACGAAAATACGCTCAAATCTACTTTTTATGACCGTGATAAACTTTTGCTACGATTCTCCAGCCACTTTCGAATTTCAATAAGCTTAAGTAGTCTGTATATACGAGCTCCCCTTGATTCCTTAGCTCGACTTTGACCTGTGCTGCCCCACCAGTTACATCAACGGAGGCAAACGTTGGTTTCCAAACGTTTTTCTCGTCATTGGGATCATAGCCATTAGCTACTCTCTTTCTTGTACTCTCGACCCAATTGCTGATCGGGTACTTTCTAAGCTCTTCGCCTTTGGCAGAATAAATTGAGAAATCTTCGTGGAATCCCTTTTCCATAGCATCCGCATCGAGTTTATTAAATGCTCCATTGATGTATGCATTGGTTACAAGCTCTTTAACCGCGTCTACATTGGCTTTGTCTTCAGATTTTTTGACTGCAAAAGCCATGATTGAAATACAAATTGCGGCAATGGATAGAATTTTAATTGTTGCTTTCATTGTTCTTGAGAGTTTTTGTTGTTAGAAATAGGTATTGTAAAGCAACGATTCTACCTATAAAGGGTTCAGCATGTCACTGAATAAGGTCGAAAGTACCTAGGCAAGTTTCTGAAGTGTACAACCCACTAAACTTTTCATTCATTTGATCGTATTCGGCTTTGTTGCTTTTTAGAAACCCTTCATAATCTTTTTTGGACATCCATCGATCGATCAAAGTGTATGAATTGCCGTCCGTGTTTTTTAATAAATCATGGCCAAAATAATCATCACATGGTTCAAAGAATTTGAACCAGGCTCCTGATCGTCCGTACTCTTTTTCAAATTCTGCGTGATTGGCTGAGTCCACATCATATTTCCAAAGAATGCAATACATATTTTTTGATATTGGGTTGAAGTTGAAATAAAGATAATGATTTTACTTATTTGAGAAATATTGCTTTACATTTAGACGTTGTTATCAGTTGATAAAGCTCCACTAATTTCATAGCCATTCAGGTATTGTTTACGACAAGATCTGATTAATGACTGAGCAGAACATTGAACTGATTCAACTGGGCAGCCTACTATTCCTTTCAGCCTATCATATCATACTATTTTTCCAGGTTCGAAGATTTCATTACCTCTATCTGGGGTTGCTGGGGTTGCTAATACTAATCAGGGCCACGCTAGTATCAGATGGGTCTGGATTGATGTATTCCTTGATACCTTCTTTGAGTCATATTACCGGCCATAGAATTGAGGGCCATATGGCATATGGTGTTCTTGTTGTAGCACCAATGTTCTTTAACGATTTGTATCGCTACAAATCACTGGAGAAGTACGTTCGATTTTTTCAATTAGAAGGACTATTGTTTTTTGTTGTTGATCTGTTCATCCCAAATGACTCCTATAAATTGTTTTATTTATTGACTCATAATATTTTCAATATTTCAGCATTAGGATCCATTGTCTTAATGGTCGTTATTGTAGCCAGAGCAATGAAAGAAAAAAAGATAGGCTCAAAATATATATTTTGTGGGTTAGCTATTTGTTCTGTTTTCGCTATTGGAGAAGTATTAAAAAAGTCCGGGTGGGCTCCGAACTTTGAGACCCAGGGTCCTAATCTTTTAAACTCTGGTATTTTATTGTTGTTCTTCTTTCAATCGATTGCACTTTCGGCCATTTATGCTAATTCCTTTAAGGAAAATGAACTACTTAATTTAGGCTTGGAAGAACGAGTGTCAAGTCGTACCGAGCAATTATCAAAGTCAAATCTTATTCGAGAAAGGTTCATTAAAATAATGAGTCACGATTTCAGAGCCCCAATGATTAGCCTCAAATCCATGCTTTCATTGGTAGTAAGTAATTCCATATCAAAGCAACAGTCGATTGAGTTAAGTAAACAAATTGGTGTTAGCCTGGATCGATCGTTAAACATGCTTGATGACTTGCTGGAGTGGTCAAAAGCTAGTTCCGAGTCCAAGGTGAAAATATTCAAAGAGAATATTGATCTAAAAAAAATGATTTCGGAAGTCATAAGCTTCTACGAAGAAATTGCCCTCATAAAAAGCATTCAATTGAAATTCAAACCTGGTAAACACAAGAGAATTTTAGTCGAATCGGATACGAACTCTACAAAAGTTGTTGTTCGAAACCTGGTAAGTAATGCGATAAAATTTACCGAGAATGGAGGGATTATCGAGGTTGGTTTTATGAAAAAGGGCAGAACTGTTGAAATTTTTGTAGCAGATAATGGTATTGGAGTACCTGATACAATGAAGGAATCCATTTTTGAAATGGAATCTGAAAACAGACGAGTAGGGACCAACAATGAAAAAAGCACAGGTGTTGGATTGGCATTATGTAAAGACCTTGTGAATCAAAATGGAGGGAAAATATGGTTAGAGGATAATTCGCCGAATGGAACGATCTTTATATTCACTCTAAATCTCTCTTCTTAATTTTACGGCCACTTATAGATAATGAATAACCTTCTTATAGCTATCTCGTAAAGAACCCCAACGAAAACCTATCCATGAAAAAGTCGTGTTTGCTGAGTGCCATTTTGGTTACTCTTTTTTCTTGCTGCATTTGTGCGCAGGCTCCAAAAAAACCGCATATAGGTGAAATTCAGCAGATGCTGGAAAAATTGGATGTCCTAGGAACTGTTTTGTATGTCGCAGCACACCCGGATGACGAAAACACAAGCCTGATCACCTACTTTGCTAATGAAAAACACATGCGGACTGCTTATCTTTCTGCGACACGTGGAGATGGTGGTCAAAATTTGATTGGACCTGAAATAAGAGAGGGCTTAGGTTTGATTAGAACACAAGAACTTTTAGCAGCTCGAAGAACAGATGGAGGGCAACAGTTTTTTTCACGAGCCAATGATTTTGGTTATTCTAAACACCCGGACGAAACATTCACCATTTGGGACAGAGAAAAAGTATTAGCAGATTTTGTTTGGGTATTCAGAAAATTTCGTCCCGACGTAATAGTTACGAGGTTTACTACTGTACCGGGAGTTACTCATGGTCACCACACTGCCAGTGCAATTTTAGCCAGAGAGGCTTTCAAACTAAGTGGAGATTCAAACGCATATCCTGAACAACTCGAATACGTTGATCCATGGCAGCCAAAGAAGATTTTTTGGAACGCTAGCTGGTGGTATTTCAGAAATACGGGTCAGAAAATGGATACAACTGGTCTTACCAAGGTTAACATTGGTAAGTACAATCCCCGTTTGGGAAAATCATATACTGAGATTTCTGCGTTAAGCAGGAGTATGCATAAGAGTCAGGGGTTTGGTGCTACTGGCAGAAGAGGTGATGCTATAGAATACCTGGTACAATGGGACGGAGAAGAAAGTGATGGTGTTTTTGACAGCTTTGAAACAGACTGGGATCGAGTAGAAGGTGGCGAGGAGGTAAGTTTTCTTGTTGAAAAAATGCAGGAAGAATTTGATCCTTCTAACCCTTCGGAATTACTTCCGACATTATTACTCACAAGGAATGCCGTTAAAAATATTAATGATGAATTCTGGAAAGAGGTTAAACTCAATGAACTAGATCTTTTGATTAAAGCAGTTTCAGGCCTATATGTAGAGCTTGTCGCCAAACAAAATTCATATGTACCTGGCGATTCGATTGAAATATCCCTTGAAATGATCAATCGCAGCGCGTCAAATGTGAAAGTTGAACGAGTAAAACTGAATCATTGGATCAATGCCTTTGAATTGAGCAGTCCGCTTTCAAATAACAAAAGATTCAATACCTCCATGAAGTTAAAATTACCCGGAGGAATTCCGTTTTCTACTCCGTATTGGCTAAGAGATAAAGCTTCTCTTGGCATGTATACTGTGGAGGACCAATTACAAAGGGGTAAGCCTGAAAATGATGCGTCCATACAAGGGAAAGTGACGGTCTCAGTTGAAGGAGAGGAAATATCACTTGATGTACCAGTGGTATTCAAACGATACGACCCGGTGGAGGGAGAGGTTTACGAACCGGTTGCTATTTCTCCACCAGTAATGGCCAATTTGTCCTCTGAAGTTTTGGTGTTTGGTGATGGCAATTCCAAAAGCGTTGATGTTCGAGTGATTGCAGGTAAAAAAGGTGTGTCAGGAACACTCAGTTTGGACGCACCAAAAGGCTGGAACATTTCACCGGAAACTATAGACTATTCTTTACAACAAAAGGGAGAGGAACATCTGTACTCATTCGATATTACTCCTCCTAAAAAAGCATCGGACGGCAATGTCTCTATCGCATTGACCTACAACGGAAAGACATATTCCAATGGTTACTCATCGATTAGTTATGATCACATCCCTAAACAAAACATTTATCCAAAAGCCACCTCTAGGGTAGTTCGCCTGGATTTGGAAAAAAGAGGAGATTTGATAGGTTATATTGAAGGAGCTGGAGATGCAATACCTGAAAACCTCACTCAAATCGGATACAAGGTTGAATTTTTGAAGAAAGATGATGTTGTCTCGGGAAATTTGAAGAAGTACGACGCTGTTATTTTGGGAGTCCGTGCACTAAATACGGTCGATTGGCTGGCGTATAAGAATACCGAACTATTTAAATACGTTCAAGAAGGAGGTACTTTAATCAATCAATACAATACCAGTCACCGATTAGTCACAAAGGATATCGCTCCTTACGATCTTAAACTTTCGAGAGACAGAGTGACAGTGGAAGGGGCTCCTGTAGAGATTTTGGCAAAGGAACATCCGGCGATTTTAGGGCCAAATAAGATTACAAATTCCGATTTCAAAGACTGGGTACAAGAAAGAGGACTCTATTTCCCCAACGAATGGTCGGAAGAGTTTACACCAATTTTGAGTAGCAATGATCCTGGTGAAACACCTAAAAAAGGAGGGTTACTTGTTGCCCAATATGGAGAAGGTCACTATGTATATTCCGGGTATTCATGGTTTAGAAATTTGCCGGCAGGTGTCCCAGGAGCGTACCGCTTATTCGTTAATTTAATATCACTTGGAAATGACTGAACTGATATCAGAAAACAATATTGACAAACCGCCACTTTTTAAGAAGTGGAGATTTCTGTACCTATTTGTAGTGGCATGGCTTGTCTTTATGATCACTATGTTCACCATTTTTAGCACCTCTTATTAATGAATACACTCGACCTGATTGTACTATTCGGTACACTACTATTCATTGTATTTTACGGGGTTTGGAAAACGAGAGGTCAGCGAGATATTGAGGCCTATTTGCTTGGGGGTCACTCGATGAAGTGGGGCACCATTGGACTTTCTGTAATGGCGACACAAGCAAGCGCAATTACTTTCATTTCAACTCCAGGACAGGCATATGATAGTGGGATGGGGTTTGTTCAGAATTACTTTGGTCAGCCGCTAGCACTAATTGTTGTATCGGCTGTATTTATTCCGATTTTTTATAAGCTCAAGGTTTACACCGCATACGAATTCTTAGAAAACAGATTTGATACCAAAACGCGGTTCCTAGGTGCCTTTATATTTCTTGTGCAACGTGGACTTGCAGCCGGCATCACAATATATGCACCTGCGATCATCATATCATCAATTCTAGGATGGGACCTGACACTAACTATTCTATGTACTGGTATAATGGTGATTATTTATACGGTTTCCGGAGGGACAAAAGCTGTTTCAATTACTCAGAAACAACAAATGGCAGTTATTCTCGCTGGTATGTTTGCGGCTTTCTTTATGATAGTTGGATACATATCGGATCATACGACATTCGGTGGGGCATTGGAGATAGCCGGGAATTTGGGAAAACTCGAAGTGGTCAATTTGGAATTTGATATTACAGAGAGATACACGATATGGTCTGGCCTTGCTGGGGGGTTTTTCCTAGCCTTAGCCTACTTTGGGACAGATCAATCTCAAGTTCAACGGTACATCGGTGGAGCTAATGTATCTGAGAGTAGGATGGGACTTATGTTCAATGCGATGCTGAAGATTCCGTTGCAGTTTTTCATTCTTCTCACCGGTGTTATGGTGTACGTCTTTTATATCTTCTATCAACCACCTATGCACTTCAAGGAGACTTCAGTTGAGGTTGTAAAGGAATCAGAATATTTTGAGGAGTATCAAGACTTAGGCCATGAGTATGCTCATGCATTGGATAAGCGAAAAAAAGCAGCATTGAAAATAGCTGCTGGAGATCTTTCTGAATATGACGAAAAAATCTTTACAGAGCAGCTGGTTGATGCAGATCAGGAAACGCTAGCCATTCGTGAAAAAGCCAAAGAGCTGATATCAAAGGCAGACAGTTCCCTGAAGACCAAAGATTCTGATTATGTTTTTCTCACTTTTATTATTACCTACCTGCCACACGGTCTAATTGGATTACTCATTGCTGTAATATTTTCTGCAGCCATGTCCTCTACGTCATCTGAATTGAATGCACTTGCGTCTACCACTTCAGTTGACTTTTATAAGCGAATCATTAACCAGGAAGGTAGCCCGCATCATTACCTCAAAGTTTCCAAAGGATTGACTTTTGCGTGGGGTGTTTTGGCGATATTATTTGCTATCCTAGCTAAGAATTCAGAAAACCTAATTGAAGCTGTCAATATTATTGGATCTATATTTTACGGAACTATTTTAGGAATATTCCTAACAGCCTTTTTACTGAGATGGGTCAATGGAACAGCTGTCTTCTTTGCAGCTATCATAACCCAATTGGCTGTGATAGTCATTCACTTTTTGACAGAAGCTGGCTACTTTGAGCTTAGTTACTTGCTATATAATGTTATAGGATGTGTAGGAACTATGATCCTAAGTATTCTCTTTGAATTATTCAATGGGAACAAAAAAAGCGTGAGTTAAAACACCCACGCTTTTAGAATTGTTCTAGAAATCCTATTTGCCTTTTACCTCAGCAATTAGATCTTCATTTCTTTTAATGTATCCAAAATCGCCGTTCTCATTGTTCTTGGCTTTATCTAAGGATTCTTCTGCAGTAGCAATGGCTTCTTTCTTCTTACCCATTTTAGCTAGAATTTGTGCCTTGGTATGCACATTCCAGAATTGGTTGGAATTTTCACCGATTGCCAGGTAAAGATTCATCCACTCAAGTGCTTGTTCCAGGTTCTCACCAGCAGTCAGATAGTAATTGGCAGCAGCCACATAATTACCAGGCCGAACCTGTGTCTTAGCCGCAATATCTTTCATTACTGTTTCATGAAAGTCTACTTCAACAAGAACTTTGAAAGATCTGTCAGCCCAAGCGAAGTGAATGTTTGCTGTTTTGTTATCAGCAGAGATGTCAGAGATTTGGAAAGTCATTCTTTCTACCGAATTGTCCAGCTTCATAGACTTCACAGTTGCTTT
>JANQST010000065.1 GCA_028279155.1 Cyclobacteriaceae bacterium | reverse complement strand
AACTCATTTAAAGAGATAATAGATCCTCAGATCAAAGGCGATTGGATAGCTTTCCCCGGAACCATCATTAGTCGAGGCAAAACCACTTGCTCTAGGATTTGCGCTAAGCGTTCTTCCTGTAATGTTTGTAAGTTCAACCGTCTTGTTTCTACCTCCCCAACCAATTTTGAAAATAAATCCTAACCTCTTTGATACGGTGTCCATGTAACCATAGAACATGTGAAAACTTGTGACTGTTCGATCATAATCAAGTGAAGTGAAATCATAATAAAGCTCATCCGGCTGCATTAAAATTGTTCCATCTCTTAATTTGGAAGAATGGGTAAGGTGTGAATACTTAGCAGAAATGAAGTGTTTTGGATGGACCATATAAATTAATTCTGGGCCCAGTTCAAAACTTCGATAATTGTGTTGAACTCGATAGCGCCGACCAACTTTGACCCTGGCCTCCGGGCTCACAAAAGTTGACCCGAAACCCAGTTCGGTTCCTACAAAAAGGTTCTTGGCTATTGGAGTGTAAACCCCAGCTTTCCATCTCGGAGCAATACCAACAAATGGCGAAACAAAATTCATTGTGACATATGATTGTTGATTGGGTCCCTCGGATTGGGCCATCAATTTGGACCCTAATAGAATCAAGAAAATGAGGATTAGATGATTAGGTTTCATTTCAGTGGTGAGTTAAACAAAACGTATTTATTAGTATTGAAAAAAGGTGAAACCCCTCATATTTTTCTCGGTTTTTTGATTCCATTCCATTATCAACAAACTAAAAATCGAATTGTATTTCTTCCTAGCCCGCTTTGCAAAAAGTCCTAAGAACACCTGCATTAATTTTGTCACAATGAATTACCTGTCTGTAGAAGCGCTGACGAAGAGTTACGATGATAAGCAATTATTCAATTCGATCACTTTTGGTCTGGATCAAGGTCAAAAAGCAGCATTGGTAGGTGTTAATGGATGTGGAAAATCCACCTTGCTCAAAGTGATCGCAGGAGTTGAAGTTCCGGATAGTGGAGTCGTTTCGTTTCGAAAAGGACTAAAAGTTGCAATCCTCCGTCAACATCCTGAATTCAATGAGGAAGAAAAAATTTCTGAAGCCATCTTCACTGAAGACAAAGAGGTACTAAACCTAATTAGAGATTATGAACTGGCTGTTTTAAAAACAGAAAAAAATCCTACCAATGCCCCGGATTTGAATCCCCTTATTGAGAAAATGGATGCACTTAATGCATGGGAATATGAACATCAAATAAAGACTCTCCTCGGTAAACTAGGACTTTACAATCTGGAACAAAAAATGCGTGATCTTTCTGGGGGTCAGAGAAAACGAGTAGCTCTAGCTCAGGCCCTTGTAACTAATCCGGATTTTCTCATCCTTGACGAACCCACCAACCACCTGGATCTTGAAGTGATTGAATGGCTGGAAAACTACTTAGCTGCACAGAACCTCACGCTGTTGATGGTGACTCATGATCGCTATTTTTTAGATCGGGTAACCAATGAAATATTAGAGATTGAAAACGGAGACCTATATAGGTACAGGGGTAACTACTCGCATTTTCTAGAAAAGAAGGCAGAGCGCCAGGAAATGGAGGCTGCAACAGTTTCTAAAGCTAAGAACCTGCTAAAAACAGAGCTGGAATGGATGCGAAGACAACCAAAAGCACGTGGCACGAAAGCAAAGTATCGAATTGATGCATTTCATGATTTAAAAGAAACAGCCAATAAAGGAACCAGTACTTCTCAGATGGAAGTCAACCTAAAAGGAGAGCGACAAGGCAAAAAGATCCTGGAACTTGAACATGTCTCCAAATCCTACGGCGGAACTCCACTTATTAAAGATTTCAGTTATGTTTTTAAACGCAAGGAGCGAGTTGGGATCATTGGCCCAAATGGTGTTGGAAAATCAACATTTCTTAACATTTTATCTCAAAAAATTGAGTCTGATGAGGGGAAGATAAACACTGGTCTCACTACCAAATTCGGATTCTATACACAAGATGAAACTATTTTTGATCCCAACAAGAAAGTACTTGATATTGTAAAAGAAGTGGCAGAATATATCAAGCTTGATAGTGGATCAGAAATAACTGCTTCCCAGCTCCTCAACCAATTCCTATTTCCACCTAAGATGCAACACAATTTTGTTGGCAAGCTTAGCGGTGGAGAAAAAAGAAGGCTTCAATTGCTTCGCGTTTTAATGGCCAATCCAAATTTTCTAATTCTGGATGAACCGACCAATGATCTTGACATTATGACGCTGAATGTCCTTGAAGATTATCTACAAAACTTCAGCGGCTGCCTTATGATCGTTTCCCACGACCGTTATTTCATGGATCGTCTGGTTGATCATTTGTTTGTATTCAAAGGGAATGGGGTTATAAAAGATTTTCCAGGTAACTACTCGGACTACAGAAACGAGGTAGGATTGTCTTATACAGAAAATTCTGATAAAAAATCAGAGGCAAAAGTTTCCCATAAAAAAGAAGCAAAATCGGATGGTAAGAAGCTTGGTTACAACGAACAACGCGAGCTGAAAGAGTTAGATAAGACAATTCCCAAATTGGAAGCTCAAAAAAATGAATTGCACGAGTCACTCAATCACGAAACTGAATATGAAAAGCTTCAATCCATCAGTGAAGAAATCAAAAAAGTTGAAGAAGAGTTGGAAGAGAAGGAAATGAGGTGGTTGGAATTAAGTGAGTTGTTATGAATTCAATAAGTTTGGATTGAAATCAGGTATGCATGAAAAAGTTTTTGCACGTATTTCTAATAATTTCTTCATCGCACCTGCTTGCTCAAAATTCTCTATTTAAAGGCAACCTGAATTGGGCAGATTGGGAGATTCCACTATCTACTGAGCTCCGAAAAATCCGATTGGACGAATTGATAAAAACACCAAAAATTCCATCTTTTATTTCCCGACAATACACAGCAGGAGCAAACCATGAAAGCTTCCACTTTATAGATGCAAATAGTGATTCTGAAATGGATGTCCTCTACAATGGACCTGTTGGTAATTCAGATGGGATCGTGGTTTTTATAAAATCCGGATCAACATATGTTCTATCAAACACATTAGGCGGTGAAATCATTGAACTAGAACGATCACGTTTATCGGGATTTCTTCAGTTTAAAATTCTGCAAAACCCATGCTGTCCGGCAGAGGAACAATACCGATTGGTCGCACAACTTTCTATAAGGCCAAACGATGTGAAGCTTTTGACTTCAGTCGAATATTCTTACAAACAAAGCACTGAGGTCCCAATTACTTTTTTTTCACCAAAACCATTTGTAACCACCAGAACGCATTACAATTTGAGAGCACAGCCCAAAATTGACCGTGAAACCAATGTATGGACCGAACATATCGACGGTAACGTAGTTGCTATATACCCTCAAGGCTCTATCGGAAAAGCTATCGCAGAAAAAACGGACGAAAAAGGAAGGCTTTGGTGGTTTGTCGTAATGGAAAATAATATCCAGCCCACCAAGTCGCTATTGGTTTACAAAAAACCAACCAATATGTCAGTGGGTTGGATGAGTCAGCGATTTCTCAAGGAAATCAAGCCCTGATCAATTTTCTTTCTCTTTTAAAATTGACTTGAATTTCTTCGCTACCTTATTGATTTTAGGTCTGGAAACAGCCAATATGTACGGGTTGTTAGGATTCTTCACCTCATAGTCCTGATGGTATTCCTCTGCATCATAAAACACATCGAATACAATCAGTTGGGTATCGATTGGCTTACTATAGGTTGGCGTTAGCTCTTTGATCTTGGCTTCTGCCAATTGCTTTTGTTCTTCATCATGATAAAAGATTGCAGAACGATATTGCGGTCCTATATCATTCCCCTGGCCATTTGTTTGGGTTGGATCATGCGTTGTGAAGAAAATTTCAAGCAAAGTGTTGTAATCAATTACTTCAGGATCGTAAAACACCTGAACTGCTTCAAAATGCTTGGTTCGACCGGAACTTACTAATCTGTAGTCTGCAGTTGATTTTTTTCCTCCTGTATAACCTGAAACCGCTGATGCGACTCCTTTGATTTGCTCAAATGAAGCTTCAACACACCAGAAGCATCCGCCTGCAAATGTTGCCACACTTAAATCCTGATAATCCACAACAGCAGTAACACTAGATTTTGTTTCTGTCTGATTGCCTTGCGATTGGCAACTAAAAAGCAGGATTCCTGCAATGATTAGGGTTGATCTCATTTTTAGATACTTTAATTCACCATCATAGGTACGAAGATTTTTCTATTTAGATCCTCTTTACGTATCCAATTGTAACTAAGATTACAATGTATTGTTTATGACAATTCTTATTAGAATTCAAGTTTGTAACTCAGGTTAGGAATAAAGCTCAGCTGCCGGTCTGATCCGAAAGCGAAACGTTGAAGTTCAGTCTCTCGCTGGAACAGGTTTTGAATGTTAAGTGCGATTACTGAAGCTGTTTTTTCCTTATTTTTTCGATAGCTTAGCCCAAGATCAACTCTGAAAAAAGGATCCAGTTTGAGGTCGAAATTTCTGTCGTACCTATAAACAGTAAAACCTCGATTGATTGATTCTGTTAGGTTTATTGGCGCTTGCCGCTTACCTCCTGAACTTAGAATTTTCCAATTGATGCCGAATCGATTGTTGCCATTTTTGCCCACCTTTAATTCTCGTCCACCAAGAATATTGAAGACGTATCCACTATCAAACTGCGTGCTTCTTTCCACTCCATCAGCCCCTGTATATCTGGACTCAAAAATTGATAGTGTGGTAAGAAAATAAAATCCATTAGAGAAAAACTTCTCCAAAGTGAACTCGACACCATAATTCTTGCCGGTCCCATTATTTACTAATTCAAATGTGGTATAGCCATCATCAAAAGAATTTAAGGCTGAAAAAGTTAAAGCCTGGAAACTTGAGGTGGTATCATTGGGCCAAATAGGAACATCGAAGAGGCTTTGGTAGTAAACTTCCGTTTTAAATCTCCAACTAGACCCAAGCGGTTTTTCGTAGCCTAAAACTCCATGTAGTGCCCTCGTAAATCCTAAATCCTTATTGTTTTGTCTGAAACTGCCATCTGATTGCTCTTGTTGAGCCAGGTATAAGGCAATTGTTTCCATTCGATTGTGCAATCCAAACCCGCCGGAGAAAATATGCTTTCCTCGATTCCATTTAAATCCGGCCCGTGGCTCCAGGTAGGATTTACCACTGAGTCCGAAGCGGGTGAAGTGCAATCCGGTGTTGAACGTAAGCTTCTCATTAGCACGAAATTGCCAGTTTCCAAAGCCTTGGTAAAGTTCCGTTGAGCCTTCGTCATCCAGGGAAACAAAATGACGTTGTAAGTTTCTGTTCCAAAATTGATTTTCAAGGTTGTACCCCAACTTGCTGTAGATTCCACCAATTCTTAGCGTGTGTCTAGCCGAAAATTTATGATTGTAGAATGTGGAAAATCTCATTTGATCCTCAACGAAATCTTCTCGCTCCAAAACCCGTTCCCTTAGGGAATCAAGGTCAAAACCCAATTCATTGTATGAGGCTGAGAAAATGGTCTCGAAAAACGAATCGTCGGAAACGTAGAAGACATTAGTAATTCCTGCTACTCCCATCAGCTGTTTTTCATCCTCAAATATTGTTTCTCCAATATTGCGATCTGGTACAGATGTAAATGTGCTTTTACCGCCCAATCCCCAAACCGAAAAAGATCCTAATTTTTTAGTTGGAACATGGACCTTAAATGAAAAGTCCTGAAAAACAATTTCTTCATTCTCGCTGAATAGTTTCAGTCCCAAATCTGTCAACATAGCCAGCGTTGAATACCGATAATTAAATAGGTAAGATGCACGTGATTCCTTTGCCAATGGGCCTTCGGAAGATGCTGCAATACCTAACAAACCAGCTTGAAACGCATGTTCGTATTCATCAAAATTTCCTTTCCGAAGATTCAAGTCGAATACTCCAGATGTCGCATTTCCATATTGTGCTGGAAAAGCACCCGTAAAAAAATCTGAGTTGGAAAGAACATTCGAACTAAGCATACTAATCCCGCCACCGGAAGAACCAATATCAGCAAAGTGATTTGGATTAGGTATCTCAACTCCTTCCATACGCCATAAAATACCTTTTGGTGCATTTCCTCTGATCACAATTTCATTTAGGAGATCATCTCCAGCCGTCTGAACACCAGCATAACCTAATGCAGCTCTCGCGGGATCATCGAATGTTGCCGCAAATCGACTTGTTTCTTCAACACTTAGCGAAATTGCACTAATCGTTGCCAGTTCATTTCTTGGTTGACCCTTTTCCTCATTATCTGCAGTGATAACAACTTCATCCATCTGAATCAACGATTCTTTCAACGTGATATTCAATACAAGTTCCTTTCCGGTACCTACTAAAAGGTTGGATACTACTGCAGCTTCATATCCAATCGAAGAGACATTTAATGATTGCCTTCCAATTGGAACATTTTCAATTCTGAAAAATCCGTCTGCGTCTGTAATCCCACCTATTGGTGGGTCTATCCCAACAACTACAACCGTGGCTCCAATGACAGGTGTTCGAGATTGCTCGTCAATAACCTGGCCTTTGACTGTTTGAGTTAGTGTTTGCGAGAAGGTAGTGATTGCAAGGCATACGCATGCCAGGCTTAATAGTACTTTTTTCATTTGAGTTTTGTATAGGGTGATTAAGCACTAATACAGACATCAAATTCAAAATAAGGTTTCGAATTTTCACATGTTTTACAGAAAAAGTTGTTGCTTGCAGAAGAAAATTTACCTCGTCAAGTGATTTCATTAAGAATAGGTTCTGTTCGTGCTTTTGAGTAAGTACCTTTGAATATGCTACAACCCTATTTTCAAACCAAAAAAATTGAAGCTGGCTGTGATGAAGCTGGTAGGGGTTGTTTAGCGGGGCCTGTAGTCGCGGCAGCAGTAATTCTTCCAAAAGATTACTATCATGAAGAATTGAATGATTCCAAGCAACTTACTGAGAAGCAGCGTTGTTCAATAAAGAAAGACATTATCAAAGATGCCATCGCATGGGGCGTTGGCGTTGCCTCACCCGGGGAAATTGATGATATCAATATTTTGAATGCGAGCTATCTGGCCATGCATCGTGCAATAGAGCAATTGAAACTCAGACCGGAGCTTTTGCTTATTGATGGTAATCGTTTCAAGCCATTCAATGAGATTCCTCACGAGTGTATCATCAAAGGTGATGGAAAATACTTTTCAATTGCAGCAGCTTCGGTTTTAGCAAAAACGTATAGAGATGACCTCATGCGTCAGCTAGCCATTGAATTTCCTGAATATGGTTGGGAAACGAATGTTGGATATCCTACTGTGGCACACAGGGAAGGATTAAAGGCGCATGGAACAACTCCTCACCATCGGATGAGTTTTCAACTTTTACCAACACAGCTAGAATTATTTTGAGCGAGATGCTCGCTTCTTCTTGATTGCAGATTTGATATTGCTTTCGTCTAATGGCTTTTCAATCAGGTCATAAACCAATGGGTTGCTATTAGCTTTTTCTCGATCAGAAGGATCGATGGAAGATGTCACGACGAAAATTGCCATTCGCTTTCTCTCCCGCTTTGCTAGTTCTTCCAGCACTTCCCATCCATCAAGAATCGGCATGTTCAAATCTAAAAACATGATGTCCACATCATTCTCCTCCAAAAATTCGAGGGCTTCTTCGCCATGAGGAACTGTGAATATTTCAGCTTCAGGAAATAACTTTTCTATTGTGATGGTTCCTAACACCAAAAAAATGTCGTCATCATCGACAAGTAATATCTTCTTTATTTTACTAGCCATTAAAATATAACTTGAAGGTCGTCCCTTTGTCTATTTCGCTCTCCAGGTCTATCCTACCTCCCATCGCCTCAGTCTGCTGCTTAGTCATAAAAAGTCCCATCCCCTGACCTTCACTTTCCTCGGAATGGAATCTAGAACCCAGTTTAAACATCTTTTCTTTAAATCTTCCTAAATCTATACCTAATCCATGATCTTTTACCATCACAAGTATTTCTTTATTCAATTTTTTCGCAGAAATCTCAATTTTCTTTGCCTCCTTGCTGGTACCATATTTGATCGCATTGGTGATCAAATTATTGAAAATGCTCGCGAAATATGCTGAAGAACCATTAAGCGAGATGCCGCTTGGAATTTCAATCTTAATCTCAATTTCATTTTCCTTGATTATCTGATTGTTTAATTCCAGTACACCATTCACTGTTTCCAGAAGGTTGATATTTTCAGGCTCAAGCTTGGAAACCTCATTCTCAAAATTGAGCAGTTCGTTGATGTTATCAATTGCATCATTCAGCTTATTTGTTGTGGTCTTGAGCATTCCAAGGTATTCCGTATTCATGGGATCTTCCTCTAAGACATTTGCAAGACCAATTAAATTGGCAACTGATGACCTGAAATTGTGGGAAGTGATGTAGGAAAAATCTTTTAGCCTTTTATTCTGTAGGTTGGTGGTAACCAGCAGCTTTTCCATTTGTTTCTGATTCCTTGACCTAGTCAAAATGTTAACAAGGATCTCAGCTGTAACCTTGAGTAACAAAATTTCATCTTCAGAATACTTCCTGAAATTTCGTACTGAATCAAATCCAACAAAACCTATACAAACATTATGATCCATCAAAGGAACCGTGATCAGGCTCTTAATCCCTTGAGCAAGAAGCATCTCTCTGGATTTCTTTTCGTCCAGCAGCGAAACATCCGGAATGAAAATAGGTTTGCCATTCAAATGGTCATTTACCAAAAGAGGGTAATCGTCCATTTTGAGATTCTGACTGTCATTTAGTGCAGATGTAATTCCTTTTCGGTACCACTCATAGGTATTGCTATAAAATTTGGTGTCGAGGTTGTATTCAAAAATATAAGCCCTGTCAGCATTAACGAACTTACCTAACTCTTCCAATGAACTTACTATCGATTCATCCATCAGCTCTACAGGCATATTAATGTACTTCGATGAGAGGTTGATCAAAACCTTTTGCATCTCAGCTTGATACTTCAATGCCTCATCGGATTCTTTCTGCTTTGTAATGTCTCTGATTGCCCCATCCAAGAAAATGATTCCGCCTTCTCCCTCGGTTCTAATTGAGCTCATATAACCCCAGAAAGTTGTTCCGTCCTTTCTCTTCAACTCAACTTCACGATTTGAAATGGCTCCTTCCATCATCAACTCTCGAACTAGATTTTTTCTATCCACAGAATCCAAATAAAGGTCTTCAACATTCTTGTCGTAGATTTCCTCGGCATCATTGTACCCAAACATCCTAACAAACTCATCATTTACATACACCACACCTTTTCCTATCACGGTTCTGTAAAGGCCTTCGTTAATATTTTTGCTGATATTCTGAAGAAGCCGATCACTTGTTTTGGCTAACTGTGAGGTTTCCCGAAGTTCAGTTACATCACGAATTGCTCCATCCCAAAAGGTATTCCCCTTTTCATCCTTGTATATGACACTGCTGATTAAGCCATAAAACTCATCCCCGTTTCGCTTCAAGAACGTAACCTCTTCGTTTTCAAAAGAGCCAAATTCTTTGAGTTTTTCGACTAGCCGGGCCCGAACATTTGGCTCCTTGTAAAGTTTGAGCGAACTAGTAGCTAGAACTTCTTCCTCAGAGGAATAACCAAACATCTGTGCAAATGCATGATTGACATAAATCAATCCTTTCTCATCACTTCGGTAAATCCCCTCGTTGATGTTCTGATTGATGGACTCTAATAGCTGGCTGGCATCCATAAAATCTTAGATCGACAATATTTAAAAATGTAATGAAATTTAATGCTTTAAAAGAATGAAGTCTTCGATACTTGTTATTTCTGAATAGGCTGTTTTGAATTTTTGATTCCCTTGAAAGTCAAGCACACCCATCTTACCATTTTCTTTAACCACAATATTTTCTCCTTTAAGATCTTCTATTCCGCTGAAATTAGGTCGTAGGATAAAGGATCCCTTTTTATCAACAAGACCTACTAAGCCCTGGTCGTTTTCAATCAGGTAATTACCATTAACTGTTCTGGTGATACCCTTCCAATCAACTTCTACCACTTCCTCTCCTGATTTATTGATTAGACCAAATCGACCATTTTCTTTTACAATGGCTAAGTCATTACTAAAAGAGGAAACTTCCTGGTAATGTGGTTGAACCATCAATTTTTCACTCTTATCGATGAAACCCCATCTTCCTCTTAACTTGATAGCCGCGTAGTTTTCCTGAAAAGGTCTCACATCCTCGTATCGATTTGAAATCCTTAATCTTCCTTCAGAATCCAGGAATCCCCACCTACCGTTCTTTTTCGCTGAAATATATTCTTCACCCAAATCTCCAAAATCTTCGTAGTTCTCTTCGCTACCTGCAAGAATCTTATTTCCCATCCTGGAAAGGATTGAAGTTCCAGAGTTGCTGAAAACAACATAGTCTCCAATCCTTCTAATCGACTCAAACTCGGGAAGTTGAATTACGCTACCATCCATACCAATCAATCCAAGAATATCATCTTCGTCCTTAACAATCAGCAAACTTCCTAGTTGCTCGACAATATTGAAAGTGGTTTTATACTTAAATTGATCTTGGTAAAAGTAGGAGTACGATTCACCCTTTTTACCTACTCTCAAATTACCATAAGTAGTTACTTCTTCAAATTCAGGGTAGACTTTCCAATTTCCATGTTTATCTAAAAGACCCCATTTACCATGGAAACGCGCAACATAGAAGTCGTTGCTGACCCTAATGGAATCATATTTGAAGTTGATGTAGGTTTTCCCGCTGAAATCTATGACTCCCCAATAGTTGTTGCGCTTTGTGATAAAGCAATCGCCAACTCCTCTATTGATGGACTGCATAGGGAATCGATTGACTTTTGAACCATAGCTATTAAACAGATCCCAATCTCCTTCGTTCATCACGATGAAATGACTGCCACTTATCTTAATGGAATCCTTGTCTTGAATGAGGGTTTGTTCCGATTCATTTAAAACAGACCATCTTCCGGTTTTAATCTCCCTGACAACAAATTTGTTTCCTATAACTCCCTGCAACTCATACTCATTGGAAATCTTGAATTCATCCGAAGGAAAGACCTTGTGCTTTACACCGTTCAGGTGCATGGTCCAAAAATTCTGATTTAACGAAAGTGAATCACAGCTTCGTTCGAGAATTTTTTCCTCATTTTTGTAAACCTCCCAAACAGGAAATCTAACCGTTTCCAGCAAATCATTTTTTTCAAAAATATCTTTATACTCAAAGTGGAAGTTTTGTGCTCCTCCCTCATCAAAATGTCCGGCAAAACCATTTTTATAGCCAGTAATCCCTGTATCGATCCGAATTGAATCCAGGCCCTGAACAACAAGGGTCTTGTTGCGATATACATCTTTTTTGTCATCAAACTTATTAGCTATAAACCATCCATTTTTAAGCTTGATGCTCTTGTACTTGATAGGGATAGTGATTCTGTTCTCTAAACTTAGCATGCCAACCTTGGAGCGGTATTGATCAAATTCGGTGGCCAAAAAATCCATTCCTAATTGCTCCAGACTGAAATAATTGAAACTGATTTTAACCAACCCTTTGTTATCCAAAACACCATAAAAAAGGTGATTACTAAACTTCCCTTTGATCGAAGCTAAAATAAGATCGTTTCCAAAAGGAGCGATTGTATAAAACTTGTTCTCCGTGAGAACCTTGTTCTTGATGGACACCAATCCCCACAAGTCATCTCTTTTGAATCCAATTGTTCCAGCGTAAATTTTCTTCGAACCGTCACTCCATCCTAATTTTTCATAAACAGCCGGAACTGCTACCACTCCGTTTTCATCTTTTATTCCAAAGCGTCCATCCTTCTCAAATACCGAAAAGTCTGTCGCACATACAAAATGTGAGAGTATGAAAACCAAAAAAAATACTAGTGGCACCCGCATAACTTAGCGGCAAAAATAAAAGCTTATCAGCCCTTCTTAACTTCGTCAGGCTCCAAATTGAATAGATCGTTAAGCACGCCGACCAAATTTTCCGATTCTCCGCGCTTACAAGCGGCTTTTAACTGAAGAACAGGAAGCTTTATAACCTTTTGAATCATGTTCTTGGTCACTACTTCTAACAAGGCCATCTCCTCATCTGAAACCTTGCCTACATGCCTTGCCAGCTCTTGTTTTCTAATCTCGTCCAGCGTGTTCTTCAATTTTTGAATGGTAGGAGAAACACCCATTTCCTCTTTCCATTGTTCGAAGCTAGAAACGGCTTCCTTGATTATTTCCCTCGCTTCAGGAACGGAAGCTGACCGTACCTTTCTTGCCTTCTCAGTCTTTTTGGAAAGCTCATCCACATTGTACAGGGTAAGTCCAGAAATATTGCCGACCGATTCTTCAATGCTTCTCGGAACCGATAGATCGATGACAAGTTTATGCTGGTATGCTCGAGAACCTAAATTTTCGTGATTCAAAACGTTGACGCCCGCAACTGCTGAAATGATCACATCGCAGTTCTGAACAACGGATGCTCTATTGTGATAATCTTCAACTTCGACATTGGAAGCTGATGCAAAACTTTCAGCTCTTGATTTAGTTCTGTTCAGTAGGCAAATAGAAGCTTCGACATCCCTCAGGTTTTCCAGCACGTTCTGGCCTATCTCCCCTAAGCCGATTAAAGCGATTTTTGGATTAGAAACATTCTCAATGAATCGCTTGATCAAGTCAACGGAAACAGAAGCGACTGACGCATTCCCATCCTGAAGTCTGGTTTCTTGAACCACGCGCTTGTTTGCATAAAAGATAGTATGCATTAAGCGGTGAAGAAAAGGTCCGGCCATTTCGAGATCAGCACTGGCCTGGTAAGCTCGTTTCACCTGGTTGGAAATTTGGATATCTCCTAAAACCTGCGAATCCAGTCCCAATGAAACTTCGAACAAATGTTCAATAGTCTCTCCGAGGGCATACGATTTAAAATACTTTAATAAAGTCTCTGGCTTGATAGCCTTGTAGGTCCCTAAAAGGGTAATTACCTCTTTGGATAAGTCTTTATTTGATGAATAATAAACCTCCGTTCTATTGCACGTTGATATGATCAAAGATTCACTTAAATCAAAAGTATCTCGTAAACGAAACAGAAATTCTCTAACCTCTCCTTCACTCAGGGTTACCTTCTCTCTAACTTCAAGAGGTGCGTTGTGATATGAAATTCCGACAGCCTTAAAATCCATCATTCTCTTAAACAGGTCGCAAAAATAAAGGCCGTCTTGCTATATTGGTCTGAGATTAGTCACCCCTAACCTTATTTAGAATAATTATAAATAGTGTTTAAATTTTTCATTGAAGCGATTTCAAAAGGATTGGCGTTTTCTAAGGCCGAGGCTAAGGGGACATTTGTACTTATCATCATTGTATTGCTTTCAATAACCTCTTTCCGATTCCTGTCTAATAGAATAAAAACCAGGACTCCAAATGAATATGATCCGACCGAGCTTACAGCGTGGGTGAAAGAAGTTCAGTCTTCTTACTCAGAAAAAAGAGAGTCAAAAAAATCAAATGAACCTGTGCTGACTGATCTCTATAAAAATGACCTCTACAAAAAAGATCGAAAAAGGACTTCTCCTCGAAAAAAGGAAGCGTCTTCGACAACAAACAATATAAAACTTCCCGTTTTAGATCTGAACACAGCAAGCAGTGAGGAACTTCAAAAAGTGAAGGGTATTGGTAAGGTCTATTCTGAACGGATCATTAAATACAGGGAATTGTTGGGTGGCTATTATTCAATTGAACAACTGAAAGAAGTATATGGACTTTCAAATGATGTAATTGCTAAAATCTCAGAACGCTTTTCAATAAAGTCCGACGTTGAAAGGTTTGCAATCAATTCTGATTCAGTGAAGCATCTTGCAAAGCATCCTTATCTCTCCTATGACCTGGCTTGGGTAATCATCAACTATCGGAAACAAAATGGTGATATAAATAGCTTTGAAGATCTGAGAAGTATCAAAGCATTAAATGATTCAGTCCTTTTTAAACTTAAGCCTTATTTGGAGTAGCTATGGAAAAGGTCTTGCAATCATATATGAGGCGTCTTAGCAACCTTTCGGGCAACAACCGGTCCCTTCTTCTCCTCAGATTGCTAAAAGAACAATTCATT
>JANQST010000063.1 GCA_028279155.1 Cyclobacteriaceae bacterium | reverse complement strand
AGCCCCAATGGAAGAAGGGTTAACCCAGGCTTCGAACGTTAAATCACCACCGCCATCAAAGGTAGTACCGAAGGCGATAAATGCTTCATCATCTGCTCCATCAAAGAGCAGTGCATTGTCTTGACTAAATAATGATAGAGGAAATAGTAAGAGAACATAGATAATTCTACAGGCAACTGCGGATAGTACCTTCATAAGTGGCTGACGTTGGGTGGTCCAAAAAAACTATTACTACTAAGGCGTAACTACCCAAAAAAGTACTAAAAAATGTTGGTAATTCAATATTTTGAAGCCGCTTTTTTCTCAAATGATAATAGAGCAGACATTGCTCGAGTTAGTGTACTTAGCTCACTAGAGGTTTTATATTCAGGCCTTGTTTTTATCACTAACCCAAAAAGCCCTATTTTGGCGGTTAGCAAAAATTAAAAAATGACAACAAAGCGAGAACCTACCCTTGGTGAATCCTTCATACCCATCATCTTCTTAATCATACTACTCATCATCAATGTCGGCATCTTCGGAAGTGAGGCATTGGGTGGTTCTAACCAAATTGTCTTGATTTTATCTGCTGCAGTAGCGGCGATTATGGCTTTTCGTATTGGATTCAAATGGGAAGAAATCCAAAGTGGGATTGTCAAGAGTATCAGCTCTGCAATGGCATCAATTCTAATACTGTTCATGATTGGAGCTTTGGCCGGAACATGGATGTTGAGTGGGGTGGTTCCAGCAATGATCTATTATGGAATGCAAATTCTCAATCCAACCATTTTCCTCTTTGCAGCATGTATCACATGCGCCATTGTGTCTGTGGCTACTGGAAGTTCCTGGACGACAGCAGCAACTGTGGGGATTGCGTTGATTGGGATTGGAAGAGCCTTGGATATTCATGAAGGAATGGTAGCTGGAGCGATTCTCTCCGGTGCATATTTTGGTGATAAAATGTCACCACTATCCGACACAACGAACCTGGCCCCAACGATGGCTGGTACCGATCTGTTCACACACATTCGGTATATGACAATCACGACGGTTCCATCCATTTCCATTGCATTGATCTTATTTCTAATTATCGGCTTGACTGGCTCAACAGATGGGACAATTGCTGGAAAAGAGGAAATCTTAACTGCTATTAGCAGCAAGTTTTACATTTCCGGTTGGCTCTTCATTGTTCCAATAGTGGTTGTTGTTTTGATCGTAAAGAAAATGCCAGCACTTCCTGCACTTCTCATAGGAACATTGTTAGGTTCTGTTTTCGCACTTATTTTTCAGCCCGGCCTTGTACAAGAAGTTGCAACACAAGCAAGCTACGACGGTAAGCTTTTCAAATACCTTCCGTCCGGATTTTCAACAAGTTTTATGGGGAGTATGCAAGCTTTGTTTAGTGATATTTCGTTTGAAACGGGAATAGCCAGCTTGGATGAGCAAGGTCTTTTGAGTGCCGGTGGAATGAAGGGCATGCTGAACACCATTTGGTTGATCATTTCTGCCATGATCTTTGGCGGGGTGATGGAAGGTTCAGGGATGCTAAGACGAATAGCTCATGCGATTATCTCCCTTGTAAACTCAACTGGATCCCTAATTTCCTCAACTGTTGGTACCTGTGTATTCTTCAATATTACGGCATCCGACCAATATCTCGCGATAGTGGTGCCCGGACGAATGTACTCGGATATCTACAAGGAAAAAGGGCTTGCCCCGGAAAACCTCAGTCGATCGCTTGAAGATTCCGGAACGGTCACTTCCGTTTTGATTCCATGGAATACATGTGGGGCCTATCATTCTACCGTGCTTGGTGTTGCCACATTTGCTTATCTCCCCTATTGCTTTTTTAACCTCATTAGTCCAATTATGACCATGGTGGTAGGCTATACGGGTTATAAAATAAGAAAACTGACTACGCCGAGTGCCTGATCGTTTTTGGGACAATATTACCAAAGAAGATATTCGAGAACTACCGTTGCTTGCTTTTGATGGCTCCATTCATGTAGTGGAATCAAGCGATCATCTTGATAGCGCGATTCATGCCCTCCGTAAAGAAAAAATACTTGGGTTTGATACAGAGAAGAAGCCAACATTTAGAAAAGGTGAGTATAATCCAACGGCAATGATTCAGCTTTCCTCAATCGATACAGCCTACCTCTTTCGGCTGAATAAGATTGGGTACCCCAAACCTCTCTTTGACCTCATGGGCAATTCAGAAGTGACTAAACTTGGGATCAGCATTGATGATGATATTAAAGAGCTCGAGAAACTGAGCACTTTTTCACCTTCGGGCTTTATGGATGTTAATGATATCGCAAAAGATATTGGGGTAAAGCATATTGGGGTTAAGAAACTTGCCGCGATATTTCTCAAGCAAAGAATTTCAAAAGGTCAACAAACATCTAACTGGGAAATTGAAGAATTAACCCCAGGTCAGAAAAAATACGCTGCAACAGACGCCTGGATCTGCCTTAGGATCTACAACGAGATGAAAAAGAACGGCTTTCTCAACAATGATTGAGATAACAAAAAATCCATTAAAAACAAATCCTGAACCGTCTATCAAATGTCTACCTCATTCAAGGAATTGATACATAGTGCCAAGCTATCTTCGCTGAATGAAGAGATTCGCCTTCATACTTGTTTTACTACCTTCCTTGCTCTATGCACAAGACGATTCCTATCGAATTAAGCGTGCATCCGGAGCGATAAATATTGATGGCAAGTTGGATGAATCCGATTGGGAATCAGCTCAGGTTGCGACCAATTTCCACCAATATTTTCCAACGGACTCAGTAATTGGTGATTCCCAGGTAGAAATACGATTAACATACGATGATCAGTTCCTATACATAGGAGCTAAAATGCTCAACCTTTCTCCCGATCAAAAATATGCGGTGCCCTCTCTTCGAAGGGATTACCGCGGAAATTTCGACGGCATTACTTTCGTTTTAGATCCTTTTCAAGACAACACCAATGCCTTCAATTTCGGTATCAACCCTTACGGTGTTCAACGAGAAGGATTGATCGCCAACGGTGGTGGAAGAGGAAACGACCTTGCTCTTTCCTGGGACAATAAATGGTTTGCAGAAGCTTCACAGCATGAGGGTTATTGGCTTGCTGAAGCTGCAATTCCTTTCAAAACATTGCGATTCAAGCCCGGAAGCGGCAACTGGAATGTCAACTTTTATCGAATTAATGGAGAAACTGGTGAGCGAGTAACCTGGGCAAGGATTCCTCGAAATTTTCCAATTCTTTCACTGGCATTCATGAAGGAGTTAATCTGGGATGAACCCTTAAAGAAATCTGGTCCTAATATTTCACTTATCCCCTATGTCTCACCAGCTACCACACGAGATTTTGAATCTGAAACGCAGACTTCAGCAGATAACAAACTGGAGTTTGGTGGAGATGCCAAAATTGCGGTTAGCCCTTCATTAAACCTTGACTTAACTGTCAATCCGGATTTCTCACAAGTAGAGCTCGACGAACAGGTAACCAACCTCAACCGCTTTGAGCTTTTCTTCCCCGAACGACGACAATTTTTTCTTGAGAATGCTGACCTTTTTGACAGTTTTGGACACCCCTTCTTCTTTCGTCCATTCTTCTCAAGACGTATTGGAATTGCCAGGGATGAATCGACGGGCTCGAACGTACAAAATAGAATTTATGCGGGTGCTCGCCTAAGTGGGAAGCTAGACAATAACTGGAGGATTGGGGTCATGAATATGCAAGCTGCAGAGGACACGGAAATCAACCTGCCCAGCATTAACTACACTGTTGCCGCTGTTCAAAGAAAAATGTTCGGACGTTCCAACATGGGCATCATTGCCGTCAATAAGCAGACGTTTGAGAATTACGAGGTGACCGCTGATACACCCTATCAAGGTGAAAACAGGGCCATAGGCTTTGATTATAACATTGCCTCAAGCAATGGGAAATGGAATGGTAAGGTCAACTATCACCGCTCTTTTGATGAACAAACATCTTCCCAAAATAGTGCTCATTCAGGATGGATCGGTTATCAATCCCAAACATGGCAGTGGAGTTGGGCTCACGCGTACGTTGGTGACAACTACAATGCAGAGGTTGGATTTGTCCCTCGTCCGGGTATGTTTAGAATCAACCCGGATTTTGGACGCATTTTTTTCCCTAAAAGCGGTCCATTTAACTCCATTCGTCTTCAAGGCGAGGTTGAATTCTTCTGGAATTCTGGTCGTAAAACGGATCATAAGTATGCATTCAATATTAACACGTCACTTGCTAATACAGGAAGACTGAATGCATCCCTGGAACAAAACTATACATGGCTTTTCACCGGGGGGTTCGATCCTACAAGAACAGGTGGTGAGGAGTTACCAGACCTAACCGGTTATACCTACAACGGCCTTAACTTCAATTATTCCTCTGATATGCGAAGACTATTCAGTTATTCTGTCAATGGCTATGTAGGAGAATTTTTCAATGGTGACAGGGTGAATTTAAGAACCACACTTCGCTATCGTTTTCAACCAATCGCTGCACTGCGTTTGGTTGTAAACTACAACCGATTGCGCATGCCAGCGCCATATAATGATGCTGATCTTTGGTTGGTAGGACCACGAGTGGATCTCACGCTTACTAAATCGATCTTTTTCACGAATTTCATTCAATACAACAGCCAGATTGACAACCTGAATATCAACTCACGTTTCCAGTGGCGTTTTGCTCCTGTCTCAGATTTATTTGTTGTTTACACGGACAACTATAACACCGAAAACTACTCGGATTTGGGCCTTCAAAAGAAAAATCGAGCGCTTATCATTAAAATGACCTACTGGTTCAATTTGTAGTACATTCTGAATTGTATTTTCCTTAACTTGATTTTCCCAAAAATTGAAAATCATGAAAAAAGCAATTACGCTATGTCTATGCTTGCTCACATTCATTGGAGCAAATGCCCAGGGTG
>JANQST010000003.1 GCA_028279155.1 Cyclobacteriaceae bacterium | reverse complement strand
AAATTATGTAGACCTTGCTCCTAATAAACTATTTCGACTTAAAAGCAGATTCCTAATTCAAAAGTCCGATAATACATTCGTACCAACAGAAAAAGAAAGTGGTGTGGTTAACCCCAACTTCGGAATTACGGCTCTAGTCAGCGATTTAAATGTTGATGGGTATTTAGATATGGTTTGGACCAATATCAACACTCCATCACTCGGTTATCTTAATAACGGAGGTGATAGGAATTACCTCAAAATAAAACTTAATAAGAATGCAAAAAATTTAGGATCAAGGGTGCAGATTTTCCTACCATCAGGTAAGGTTCTTACTGAGTATTTGGTCACAGGAGAAGGGTTAGCAAGTGATCAGACAGGCATCTTGCATTTTGGACTAGGTCATGAACAATCAATCGAAAAAATAAAGGTTTTCTATCCATCAGGAGAGATCGACCAAATTGATAATCCAGAAATCAACGAGATTCTAATTATTGAAAATCTTAGGAGTCTATAAAATGCTACGAATCAGGGTATTAAAACTTATTAAAGTTCTCCTTTTTGTAACAGGAATGGCGGGCTCCGGATGGTTGGTGCTTCAAGAACTTCAACATTCACATACTTGTCCACAAATCGTAGGTATTCCAGCATGTATTATTATTCTTGTTTGTTTCATTGTCCCCTTCATCGTTCTCCTATTAGGGAAATATGATCTTATCTATTTTCTCTTTGCTGGATTGGCACTCTCAATAGCCACAGTTGCGTCATTCTTACAGCTAATCGGTCAGGGTGAATGTCCCAAAACAGGTGGGGATACACCCATGTGCTACTATTCATTACTTCTATTCTCGTTACTCATAATCCTGAAAATCTATAGGAACAAATTAATCATCAGATCCAGAGATTGAGCTACAATATCGGTTCGCGATAAATAAAGCTACCTGTATTCTGTACTACAGAAGTCAGTTTGAAACACTTGTACTTTTAATTGAAGTTCTTTTTACTAACTAAATCAACTTAAACCTTAATTGAAGATGTCTAAATTCAAGATCATATACTGGGTTCTTACCCTTCTGTTTTCAAGTATGATGCTATTTTCTGGCATCAATTTTCTTTACAACCATTCTGATACTGTAGAACTTTTTGCCAGATTGGGGTATGGTTCCTTTTTGGTCATTCCGTTAGCAATAGCGAAAATTCTTGGTGTGATAGCAATTATTACCAGGCTATCTAAAAACCTTAAAATGTGGGCATATGTAGGTTTCTTCTTTGATTTTGGAATGGCTGGTTATTCTCATATTATTGCTGAAGATGGGATGTTTATGAGGCCTTTTATTGCTATCGTTTTGCTGATTGGTGTCATATACTCAGATACAAAAGCATTCGCATAAAAACGAAGGAGTGCCTTATTAAGCACTCCCCGAGTCAAAGCCACTTCAACTCTATGGACCCTAATCCACTTTCAACCGTCACTGAGTTGAGAAACCAAATTTCCATACTCTTTGGATTGAAGTATGTATTCCAATATACATTGGCAAACACCTTATTATCATCCACTTTTTCGCAATTGGAATAAAGGTATTGTCCTGATAAATCAACTATTTATTCTTTCAATAGGCCAAAGGCTTTAATCGAAGATTGGCGAAGCAACTTTGTACAAAATAGACAAAGTCAAATCGCGATAAGTCAACCATGAGCCGCATTATAAGGAAGAGCATATTTTGCCTGGTAGCATTCTTCATTTTGTTTCAAACAAAGGCAAGTCCTACCCACCTAATCCCTACGATCAAAATTGACAAAGCTTTGGTGTCATTGGAAAAACCAAATCAAGCAAATATTGGAGATATAAACCTTCAAAAAAATGATTTACTGCTGAGCGTCAAGTATGCGAGAAACTCAAAAGTAGACAGCATACTCCTTCAAAATAAAAGAACGTTAGAAGCACTTGAATTAGCTAAAAAAGAGGCTCAAATCAAAACAACTCAAATACTCACTTTTACGATTTGTATCGTCGGAATCATAGCTGTGACATTGGCACTTATTGCTAGTCAATATTACAAGAAAAAGGAGAAAGCTTACAGGATTATTCAGTTACAGAAGAAAGAAGTAGAAACTCAGAGAGATAAAATCAGAAAGCAGAACACAGAATTAGAAGCAACCAACAAAAAAATTTCAGATTTCAATTCCAACCTTGAAGAAATTGTATCACAAAGAACTTCAGATTTGAATAGAACACTTCAAAAACTGAACCAGCACCAATTCAATCTAGCTCACAAAATCAGGGTACCAATAGCATCCCTTCTTGGGATTGTGAATCTTGTCCAGAAAGAATCCTTAAGCTCTAAGGATAACAAAGCAGTCTTTGCAATGCTTCAGCAATCAGCCAAAAAAATAGATGAGATTATTCATGATTTGACCAATGAACTTCACGAAGAACTAAAGTTTGAACCTCAGCAAACACCAGAGCCTGCATCAAAAAAGAAACATCAACAAAAAGAATAGCATTCAATCTTACGTGGGAAACCTGATAACAAAAGTGGTCCCTTTACTTTTTTCGCTTTCTACCGTTATTGTCCCCTTGTGCCTGTTGACAAATTCTTTCACAAGGATCAAACCCAGCCCGGTACCCGAGGCAGACTTCACTCCTTCACCAAGCCTGAACAATGAAACCCTCTCCTCTTCAGTCAATCCTTCTCCATGATCTGTCACTTTAAATAGGATTGAGCCATCAGCTTTCTCAGCTTTAACAGACACATTTCCGTTTGCTTTGCTGAATTTAATGCCATTAGAGACCAGGTTTCTAATAATGGTTGATAACATGTTACGATCTCCTTTTAAGTGGACCGATTCCTCAATATCCTTAACAAGGTTTATATGTTTTGATGAAGCGCTTGCTCCCAACTGAAAAAAAACCTCATCAACCAATTCAGCCAAGGCTATGTCTTCAGGATCCCAATTGATTTGACCTGTATTCACAAGAGACCATTGCAGCAAATTATCTAGCAGCTTAGATGCACCCAGAGTCGCTGTGCCCAATTTCTCCATTAATTCATCTGTCTGTGATTCATCCAGGGACTTTGTGTTCCAGAGGTTTACAATGGAGGAAATGGACGTAAGTGGTCCTTTGAGATCATGACCAATGATCGAAAAGAATTTATCCTTCGTAGCATTCAGCTTATTCAATTCTGAATTTTGAATGTCCAGTTTTGTTTTTTGAAACTCGATCGTGTCAATAGATTTCGTCAACGAATCATTCAGTTTTTTGAATTTGCTAAGCCTATACAGTGAATAGCTAACAAAACCGATCAACATCATAAACCATCCATAGATGAGCAATCTTAGAGTTTCATTTTTCTGATATTCATTGATGTAGGCTGTTCCTATCTTAAAAATAAGCCCGTAACGCAATACTTCTGAGTATAGATAATTATCTTCTTTTATATCGTAGTTTCCTGCATATTTAGGATCCTCCCTATCGTGAAAAACACGCGTACCATCATAGGCCCGTTCTCTGTCAAATTCTGTTCCATTCACAGAGAATCTGAAAACAAATTTATCGGATGGTTCAACCGTATATATAGGTTCAATTATCGATTTGAAATCAGCTATTGCTGCAATATAACCGATCGATTTACCGTCTCTAACTACATTGAAATCCAATGGAATCCCTACCCATCCTTCAAATAGATTGGTTACTGGAAAAAGATGAAACTCTTCATCTTTCATCACTTCATCAAGTCTCTTCATAGCATTCTCACTTCTGATAGCTCGAACGGAGGTCCCAACCAGTCCGGCAGGATTGATTGCACGTTGGGTAAATGAATAGCGAAAAATATGATCTTGATCTATGTAGGAAATTATAAGTGAATCTCTATACCCAAGGTCCTCAAGTTGTTTATTCACAAATTCTCGAAGCTCTTCTTGAGATGGAAATTCTTTCGAATGTGTTACGAAAGATCGAACCCCTGACATTAGGTAGACAAAACGATCTAGTGATTCTGAAAACTCGAATGCCGCCCTCCTGTTTACACTTACCAATTGGGCTTGACGATTGTTCTGTTCATTTCTATCAATATGATCCGCGACAATGTATACAACCACTGATCCCAGTAAAAACACGATCAATAGCATAATCAGGTGTCGACGAGTAGAAAATCTATAAGAACCCATGTATGCTATAGAAAATTACGCAAGAAAAGCTGAAATTAGGCCAGTGATAAACTAAATATGCTAGCTCCTAGGACAACCAGACTTCTCAAAAAGTTCGTTCCCCACATATTAATGTGGCTATTTGCTGGCTTTGCCTATGTAATTATTGAGCATGGTATCCTCGGTGAATCGACTCATTACCCATCTACAGGGAATGAATATGATTTCGGAAAGTCTGCTATTTCAGTCTTTGTCCTGGTATTGCTAGCAGGTGTAATATTCGGGTCTTTAGAGGAATTTTTGTTCAAAAACCTTCTGAGACGAAAACCCTTTGGCATTAAGCTGACCTTGAAGACATTTCTTTATGTGTCCATTCTAAACCTCATTGTTATTATCATCACATCAGCTTTCAACAGCTTTTATCTTGGCGTTGGACCATTCGATCAAAAAAACGTAGATTCTACGGTCGCTTTCGTCAGCAACTTTGCTTTTTTCAGCATAATCACATTTTCCAGTGGATTTATAGCGATAAGTCTCTTCATAAGTGAGCTTATGGATCACATAGGTATCAATGCAATTACCAATTTTTTCACTGGGAAATACTCCAAATCCAAAGTAGAGAACAGAGTTTTCATGTTTCTTGATATGCGTTCATCTACTACTATTGCAGAAAAATTGGGTCATGAAG
>JANQST010000549.1 GCA_028279155.1 Cyclobacteriaceae bacterium | reverse complement strand
CGGACGGATTGGCTCTCGCTGCAGACCATGTTTGAGTTACGATTGTTGCCATGCAGATGAGAAGAAGAAATACTACACTTTTGGCAATTTCAACGATTGTGATATCTATTCGATAATAATACTGCTCAAGAATGATAGAATCGAATACATAATAACAAATCGGAATGCCTATGATGATCGCCCAGATCACAAGCTTTAAGAATCCTTTTGAAAGAAGAAGAACCAATGTTTTTTCAGAAGCGCCAAACGTTTTTCGAATTCCAATTTCTTTCAATCGGATTTCAGTGGAATAAATGGTCATTCCAAATAGTCCCAAGCAGCTAATTGATATTGCAAGGAAGCCTATAAAGCCAAACATTTTCATAATGTCGACCAGAATCTGATAGTATTGCTCAATCTCGTCATCGAAAAACCGGCCTTCCATCCGATTAATTTCATCAATTGAATCCCAGACAGCTTCGATTTTTTTATAGGATCCAAGTAAATCGGTAGAAGCGATTTTGATATTTGCCACTCTGTAAAAACCGGTGCTTCTGAAAACAAAATTGTCAATTTGCTCTTCCAGGTTTCCAAAGTGGAAATCTTTAACTACTCCGACAATCTCAACTTGATTTCCACGAAACGGGAAGACTGTTCCAAGTGCTTCCAGAGGTTTTCCAAGACCAAAATTTCGTAGGAAGGTTTCATTGACCAGCATCGATTGCTCCTTGTTCTTATTCTCATCGGGAAAGAAATTTCTACCAGCAAGCAGCTCAATTTGCATGTTATCCAGGTAGGTGTGATCAATGTTCATTGTTGCTACCCAAATGGAATCCTCGTTTCGCGAATCAACGAGTTGCATGCTTCCCCAATTTCCGATTCCAGGAATGAATGAAGAAAAAGAGACCTGAGAAACTTCAGAAAGCTTCATCAATTCTGTTTTTAGTAGCTCTGAATCGTTGTCTTGCAATGAAATGTTAAGAACATTTTCTTTCTCGAATCCCATCTCATAGTTCAGCAGATAGTTATGAAGTTTGCTGGTAATGGAAATAGCCAAAATGAATATGATACTCAACGCAAATTGCGCAACGATAAGCCCCTTACGGAAGTTGATTTTCGAGAGTGATTTTATGGCCGTCCCTGATCGCAGCGACTTGAGTGAACTGAGTCTTGCGAAAAAAATGGACGGTGCTAAACCAGCGATCAGCCCAGTTACTATTGCAAAGACAACGAACGAAATCACCAATTGGAAATTGAGTTCAAGAGATAAGATTTCGCTCGCCCTTGGAACGATACTTATAAACTCGGGCTTAAGGACAATAAATAACAGAATACCTAATCCAAGAGAAAGCAGTGAAAGAATAATAGCCTCAAGAGTAAACTGTAGAAAGATTGCTGACCCTGTTGCCCCATTCAATTTTCGAACCCCCACCTCTCTGGCTCGTCTGAGGGCTCGAGCCATAGATAAGTTTGTGTAATTGAAAATGGCAGAAAGAAGAATGGCGGTAGCTATGATTGAAAAGATGATAACCGGGAGATGAATCATCTTCAGCCCGATTGAATCGCTAATGTTAGGTCCGGGAAGGATCTTTGTCATTCCTTGCAACTCAAACTTGTAGTGTATCTTCTCTGGTTCTTTATAGTAGGTCTGTGTTGCGCTCTCCAACCAATTATTGACACTCTTTTTTTCTTTGTTTCCAGGAATATAGATATAGTTATAAAATCGGTTCAGATCTTCCCACCCTATTTGTGATGCTGGAATTTGCCCTTGATTTATCCTTGCCTGGACCGTGCTGATAGACCCGATGATCTCGAATTGGAGATGAGAATGTCTCGGTGCATCCGCAACTACTCCGGTAATGGTGTATGTTCCAAATCCATCCAGGACAATGGTTTCACCAATAGGGTTATCATCTTCAAAGACTTTGCCCACCAGGCTCTTTGACACAACTATAGAAAAGGGTTCGCTTAGAACTTCTTTTGGATTACCTTTTAGAAGCTCAAAATCAAGAAAATCGAAGAAATTTTCGTCGGCATAGATACCACTGATAAGTAGTTTTTTGTCATTGATCTTTGCTTCACCAATGAGTCTTCTGCCAAGTTGTGTAATCTGGATTCCAGGAATTTGAGACAGCATTTCATCTCCCATCAGAAGAGGGGAGGTCGCTTGTGTCTTGTACTGTTGTGAATTGTGATAAGGAGTAGAAATTACCCGATAGATCTCGTCCTTGTGTTCATGAAAAGTATCAAACTTTAGGAGGTCTGTTATCATTCCTATCACCAACAAGCCAGTCGACATTGCCACTGATAGACTGAAAATATTGATAAAAGAAAAAAGCTTATGTTTCTTGAGATTTCTTAGTGCCAAAACAGTATAACTGGCAAACAATGCGACCTGATAGGGTGTTCCGGAAGTTCTCCTTTTCAATATCGTCGGCCTGATCATTTTTAACACCTCTAGGATATAGGCTCGCTTTGCTTTTTTCAGACCATGTTTTTGTTTGTTGATCAAAAATTTTTCTTCGAGATCTCCTTCCAGTTCTTCAAAAAGTGAGTCTTTGCAAAACCATTTGAAAATTCGGTAGATAAATGTTGGTATTTCCGGATGTTTCATTTCAATCTTATTTGTTCGTGGTTATTCATTTCTAAGATTGGTCGCAGGATTGGTTTTGGCTGCCTTGAAAGTTTGTGTGCTGATGGTGATCAATGCAACGAATATTAAGAGAATTGCACCGCTTCCAAGTTCCCAGAATCCTATTTCAATGATGTACTTGTCATTAATCAAAATGGTCTCTTTGAAAAGCAAATAACTAAGGGGTATCGCAATCAAGGAAGCAAACACAAAAATTCTTAGGAAGTTTTTGGAAAGAAGCATAGCCATGCTGGAAAATGTAGCACCAAGCACCTTCCGTATGGTCAACTCCTTGATTCTTGATTCAGCTGTATAAACAGCCATCCCCAATAACCCAAGGATGGAAATCGAAATAGCCACAATAGCTAATAAGCCAAAAGTTTTCATTGAGGATGAAAGTGAAGAATATGCAAGCGCTATTTGGTCCTTATAAAACTGTGCTTTGAATTCGTGCTTTTGATCAACAGAAGCCCAGGCTTCATCCAGTTTCTCCATGGTTCGCACCATATCTGAAGTTTTGACTTTGAGGTTAACAAAATGTGGTTTGTTGGTTTTTCCTACAAGGAAAATAAAGGGATTCACGTTGTTACGGATTGTGCCGTAGTGAAAATTCTTAACTACACCTACAATTGTCCTGTTTTTATCATAAAAATGAACGCGGGTGCCAATTGCTTCCGCAGGATTGCCTAGCTGGAACCTTTTCACAAATTCCTCATTGACCATGATTTGCTGCTCGTCTGCAGTAGAAATAAAATTAGATCCCGCCACTATCTCATGGCCCACTGTTTCAAGATAATCAGGATCAATGCTCATGTTGTAGGAAGTAAGGGAATCAGGAGCGCCCGGAAGTCTTGCATAGTCTGAGTTGGTAGTTCCTGTACTGGCAATGAAAGAGGAGTAAGAAGAATTCTGAACTTCAGGAATCTTATTGAATGCTGCTTTCAATAGATCGGGATCATTCCCTTGCAACTCAACGTTGATGATGTTTTCCGTGTCAAATCCAAGGTCAAAATTCATTGCAAAATTGTACTGTTTGTAGGAGAGAATGACCAGTATGGCAAAGCCCATGGAAAAAGTGAACTGAATCCCTGTCATAATTTCTCTGACTCCGAAACCTTTCCTAACTCTCATTTTATGAATGCCCTTGAGAATAGTTGATGGTTTGAACTTTGTCATGATTAGTGCCGGGAGAAACCCAGCTAAAACACCAACAATAAGTGCCATTGCTATAAACATTAGGCTAATGTTCGGGGTCAATTCCAATGAAGTGGTACGTGAAACATATCGATCCAGCGCCAGAAATTCAGGCTTTATTACCATGAAGAACACATAGCTAATAACAAGTGCAAGAATTGAGATTAAAACAGACTCGAAAATGAATTGTCCGAACAGCTGAAACTTATTGGCTCCGACTACTTTTCGAATTCCCACCTCTTTTGCCCTTTTTAATGAGCGAGCCAATGAAAGGTTGGTGTAGTTAA
>JANQST010000506.1 GCA_028279155.1 Cyclobacteriaceae bacterium | reverse complement strand
CACCGAATTTGACTTTCACTCTTTGGAACGCTACCTAAGACCGAAAGAAATACACTTTGTAGAAAGCTTTGTTCTCACTTCTTCTCAGAAAATTGACAGGATCAAAACAAGAAATCTGCTCCTTGAATCTCTGAATCAGTTATCGTAAAGCACTAGATAGTAATAGATTCTCTTCGTTTAATTAGTTTTGATGTTTTGACTACCAACTAATTCGCGTGAAAAATTTAGATTATATAGGAAAGCTAATGTTCTTCGTGCCCATGGCCTACTTTGGTTTTGGTCACCTTTCAAACACAAATGAAATGGCTGAAATCGTACCTGATTTTTTACCCATGCCTGTGCTATGGGTTTTGATTACAGGAATGGGATTGGTACTATCAGCAATAGCTATTGTAATAGGAATAAAAGCAAGACTAGCAGCACAGCTCCTGGGATTGATGTTACTCTTGTTTGCAGTGATGATCCATCTCCCATATGGACTTCAAGGGGATCAGGCTGAGCTCTTTGAGTTCTTTGAAAACTTTGCATTAGCGGGCGCTGCGTTGTACTTTAGCTCCCACTTAAAGAACACACATTAACCTAAGGGTTATTTATATGAAGAGAACCTACTCGCAAATTGTGAGTAGGTTTTTTATTAGAAAAGGGTGTAGTTCCCTCCTCTTCTAAATTTTGTACAATCCAGTTTATCGGGCTCAATTTCAGTAAAATATCTCTTTTTGGCCGTTTGGAAGAGTTGCTTGATTATGCTTGCCGTTTCACCGTCGCCAGAAACACGTCTACCAAATTCAGAATCATTCACTTGTCCACCATGCAATTGTTGAATTTGGTGATACACTTTTTCAGCTCTTTCCGGAAAATTCTTAGTCAGCCAATCCATAAAAATCTTTTGTATTTGACCATTCAAGCGAACAACAGTATATCCGGCAAAACGAGCTCCGTTCTCAGCGGCCTTTTTCAATATAGCGGGGATTTCGTGATGATTCAGTGAGGGAATAATTGGCGCATTCATAATTCCAGTAGGTATTCCCTCCTGACTTAGAATATTCATCGCCTCAAACTTCTTTCTAGCACTTGCAGTTCTTGGTTCCAATATTCGCCGCAACGACTCATCTTGGGAAGTAATAGAAAAGATAACATTAACCAACCCATTAACAGCAAGCTTTTTTAGAAGATCAGTATCCCGAAGCACCAATGAATTCTTGGTAACAATTGCAACAGGATGCCTGTATTTCAAACAAATTGATAGAATCTCACGGGTCAACCTGAACTTCTTTTCTAGTGGTTGATAGCAATCTGTATTGCCACTAAGCATAAGCACCTGGGGCTTATAATTCTGTCCAAGAAATGTTTTTTCCAATAATTGAGGAGCATTCTTTTTAACAATGATTTTAGTTTCAAAATCAAGTCCTGAGCTAAAGCCCCAATACTCATGCGAATTCCGGGCATAGCAATAAACGCATCCATGCTCGCACCCTTGATAAGGATTAACCGAAGCAGACATGTTAATATCGGGACTGGAATTATAGGAAATTATCTTGCGAGGAGATTCATAATAGATTTCAGTTTTTGGCTTTTCAGTGATTAGTTCTTCATCCAATCCGTCGGCATCATCGGTAGTAACAAACTGCTGACTAAACCTGTTCGCAACATTAATTTGAGCTCCTTTTCCTTTCCAATATTCCATAATTAATATTACTAATATTTTTAGTAATATTAAAAGTTAAGATGAATAAGTTATTGGCTACTTCTGGAACGACCGAATAGAAAAGCACTAACAATACCCACAAGTGCTCCCATCAAATGAGATTCCCAACTTATGTTCTGGTTGATAGGAAGAACCCCGAAAACCAGTCCACCATACACGAGAACCACTACAAAACTGATTATTACCGTTTTGAAGTTGCGATGAAAGAATCCGTAAAAGACAAGAAATGAAGCCAAAGAATAAACCAAGCCGCTAGCTCCAATATGATAAAATGGACGACCAAAAATCCAAACAAGGATATTGGTAAAGAAATATGCATGAAGGAAAACTCTGGATGCAACAGAAGGATAAAAGAAGTAGAGTGTTCCACCCAATGCAAGAACCGGGATTGTATTGGAAAAGAGATGGTTGAAATTACCATGCACCATTGGTGCAGTGATTATCCCTATCAGGCCTTTAATGCTCAATGGATAAATACCCAAAAAACCCAAATCCATTTTGAGGTAATGCTCAACCGTGAAGAACAGCCACATTAAAAAAACTAAACGTAAGGGAGCAATGGCGCTTGCTTGCATCGTTGTAAAGGAAACAAAAAACCCTGACCAAATCCTTACTCATCAGGACCTACGTCAGGGTTTCTAAAGATCCTTAATCTCTTACTTGGAAGGGTCGTTGATCATTTTAAGCTCCATCAACTTCGATTCTTCATACCCTACGGATAGGTATCCAAGAACGCCTCCAGAAGACTCGGCTATTTTCTTTGCGAGTTCTTTTAAACTTGCATGAAGTTTCACAGCAAAATTCTTGTCTACTTTGGGAAGAATAAAGTTCAACTTCCTAAGCTCTTTTGTTATCGCAGAAACCCGTTCTTCAGTACCTGCCGGAAGTTCATCAATCAGCTGGTTAAAGTTATCTTCAAACCCCTCACCTACTAATTTGTAATATTCCCCAAGCTGCTCCCTTGATCTTGTTTGTTTACTTCTGGCAACATTAATTGCCTCTTTCCTTTCGGATTTATCAATATTCCCATCAGCACCTGCGATTAAGATTGCTACATAAACTGGTGCTTTTACTACTACATCGATCTCATCCTCACGTAAAGGTTCTAATTCAGCTATCATTCTTAAATGTTTGAAAATTTCGGACGAAAATACAAAAAATTATCCGCGAATGAGACAACAGATTCTTATTAACTTCGGGGTTATATGAAAATTGATTTCACATACCTGGAAACTGTTAGTGATGGTGACACCGAATTCATTAAACAGTTCGTAGTTACATTCGAAGAAACAGCTAATTCATTAACCAAGAAATTGCTTGATCAATTTGAAGCTGGAGACTTTGACGGCCTTGGAAAAACTGCTCATCAACTTAAACCATCTGCCAAAATGCTGGGCTTGGAAGCAGGTGATGATTTAGAAACTTACCAGCACAATCCTGAAACTGCCACCAAAGAAAGACTTGATTTCATAAGTACGAATTGCCAGGAAGGACTAACTGGTCTCAAAAATTGGGCAAAAGAAAAAGGAGTTGAGTGACGCTCGATTTACACCATGCCAGAAAAATATGAGAATCTAATCCGCTTTTTTATAAACGGTTTGGTTTAATCCATAATATTTTTTACTTATAACGTCCCTTAGCCAAACAAGAGCTTCATGAGATTACTCCATGTTTTAATTGCAATTTTTGTTTCACAACTACTTTACTCCCAGTGGAAGCAAATCCAACTTCCTTCCAATACACCAGATTTTGACATTTTAGAAAATGGTGATTTCTATTTTACCTATCAGGAGCATATTGGTGTATTTAGGTCTCCGGATCAAGGTTTGAACTGGACTACAATAATGAAAGGCCTCCCTACTACGCTCGAGCTCAGAGACTTTACTATAGTGAACAATATTCTATTTGTTGCAACGTCAGGTGAAGGAGTTTACAGGTCCTCTGACAATGGGGATAATTGGGAGCTTGTTGGATCAGGCTTACCCATTAGGGGTTACCACAATTTTACAGTAGATGAAGATCGAATTTATACAGTAGATGTAAATGAAAACATACACGTCACTAATGACTATGGTGACACTTGGGTTGAAATCAATGGCCCATTTGAAAACAATAACCTTGTTTCGAAAAAGACTGTAATATCCAATGGAAATGGAATTCTATTTGCTATAGGCGATGGCTCACTCTTCAAAACTGAAGATGATGGAATTACATGGACAACAATTGATGTGGGACGTGTATTATCTACCATAAGAGATTTCCTTGTTGATAGTAATTCAATTTGGATAAGTATATCAGATGAAAATGGAGAATGGATTTTGTTAATCTCGAGAGATTCAGGGTCCACCTGGAATGTTATTGATTTGGATAACTTTGGAGCAGCTACTATTGCTAAGAATGATCAATATGTATGTTACACTTCGGGATCCGGAACAATTTTCTTTTCTTCGGATATTGGGGAAACATGGAACAACACTTCATCTTTGGGATACAATCGTTTGATTAAGTCAGATGTCGACGGGTTCCTGCTTTCAGGTAATGATAACCTTGCATTTTTTAACCCCTCAGATCTTTCATTTGAAGAAAAAGAGACCACAGGAATAAATGACTACAATTTTTCAGGGATTGAGGATGGTACAGATGATCTCGTTATATATTCCTCACTCTCGCCACAATTAACCGTTGCATTTTTGAGTAAAAGTGACAACCTATTTACTGATGCAAATACACCTGTAGGTAAAAATGCCCAGGGCATCGGCATAGTAGACCATCAGTTGCATGCGCTGCTAAATAACGATATCTATTCCTATGATGCCACCGAACAAACATGGAATCTGTCATTTCCACACCCGACCAACGAATTTATTGTGAGCTTGGTTTCTGGAGGCGAACGGCTTTTTGCTACAAGCACGATTGAAAACGAGCTTCTGATTTCTTCAGAGGATAATGCATTTGATCAAACCACTATCACTCCAGGATTTATTGGTTCAATACGTTCTGCAATCGAAAGTGATACGCTATTAATCGTTAATGCTCAGAATGAAATGCTCTTCTCTATAGATGATGGTGTCACGTGGACGGTAAAAGATCCTGATTCTTTTAGTGCACCGTATACAACTATAGTTGCCGAAGGAAAGATTTTTGCAGCGACTATCAATGGGTTTTACGTTTCCGATGACACCGGAAATTCATGGTCAGAAATAGAAAATGATTTATTCGAAGATCTTACCTACCTGACCTATCATGATAAACGGATCTATCTTGGACAGAAGACAGGGCTGTTCGTCTCTCCTGATCTGGGGTTACACTGGTTTCATAAATCAGACCCCGACCAATACATTTTTCCAATCAAAGATTTATTGATTGATGGCACAAAACTTTACACGAATACCATTGGTGGGGGTATATGGGAAATACCAATAGAAGACTTGTACGATGATCCGGTAATCACTGGTATGTCTCAGACTCTCGTTTTCTCAGAAGGGCATCAAATTAAACTGGAATTGGAAGATCTTCAAGTTACAGACAGCGATAATACATACCCAGATGATTTTAGTTTAATTCTGCTCGATGGAGAGGGTTATTCCATCAATTCAGATGGTACAATAATACCAGAGAGTGAGCAGGAGACTGAGATTACAGTCAATGTTCAGGTTTCTGATGGGTTTGCAGAGAGTAATGTATTTGAGGCGAGTGTGACAGTCAATAAGCCGCTAAGTGCTAATGAGCTTAGCGAAGACCGCTTTCTATATCCAAATCCAGCCAACACGCTCCTAAGAATTCCAATTCAGAGTGGTGGTAGTTACAGCATAGAAATCCTGAACACAACCGGTCAGCTACTAAAAAAAGTCGCAAGAAAACCTCAAGATTCAATCTTAGATATCAATGTCTCTGATCTACCTCCTGGTCTATACTTCCTGCGACTAATCAGTGACACTCAAACTACTAATCATAAGTTCATTAAGAACTAAATCATTTGCGACTGGGTTGAAAGACCCCTACTCCATTCCCTCAATCTTAGGTCCACCAGCCGCTGCTACCTGACCCGCCAATTCCTTTGCTTCGGCTTTCAGGCTATTCATCTGTGATGAAAGAGTGTTTAGTTCATTCTGAGCCAACTCCATACTCTTTTTGTGGGTATCTGTTGGACCATAGGTGGACCATGACAATCCCTTCCAAAGTGCAAACATTCGATCTCCAATGGTTGGGTCTACTTTTTCTCCAATTTCCCGTCTGGCACTATTTCCGCCATAGGATGAATTAAGTGCTTTCACCCTACGTTCTAAGTCCATGGCTTTCTCCAGAATGTCGTTGCTTAGATTCGATCTGCTTGCAGCAACATGTAATCGATCAGCTGTTCTTGTCAAGGTTCGGAGGCTTGCATCGAAGGAATTCACATCCCTGTTCAACTTTTCATGAGATCTCCAAAATGCAGCAGCCACTTCTGGGGTGGAGCCGGGCAGAGAGCCCTCTCGCAATGCCTTCACATCAAATGTAACTGGAGATCCGAGTTGAGAGATCTTGCCTTTTTCAGTTTTAAATAATGTGCCAGTATAAGTCCCAGGAGCCGCTAACAAACCACTTCCACTGCCAACATTCCCAGTGAGTCTCAAAACATCACTAGATGAATATCTGAGGTTCCATGCAGCCCTATTGAATCCTTTTTTGCCAGCTACTCTTACTCGATTTATTATCGCTCCTGAGGCATTTTTGATTTCAATAAACGCAAGTGGACCTTCTTCTTGCCGCTCAGCTTCTAATGCCTCCCATCCTGGAAAGGGAATATTATTCTTTCCACTGATCAAGGACTTCTCTCTTTCCTTTCTAACATCTTCCGCGCTCTTCAAATCATCTTTCAGGTAATAGGTAAAAACGGCACCAAAGTCAGGATTTGGTGCAAGGTATAATTGAGAACCCTGGGATCCTCTT
>JANQST010000502.1 GCA_028279155.1 Cyclobacteriaceae bacterium | reverse complement strand
AAGGAAGTTCGATCTGAACAAACCCTTCTTCAATAACTGTAATTCTTGCCCCAAGAAAGTTCATGAACGATTGCTCATTGAACCCATTTTTCACTCTTTCCTGAAAATTTTTCATTTGAATTACAATTTTACTTTAATCCAACCCAACTGCTGATTACAGTTATCAATGTAGTTACTAACTACAATACAAAAAGTTTCAAGATGATTTTATTTCTCATTTTGTAATAAGTTTTCGCATATTCACGAGACGCTGATCTCAAGCCGGAATTACAAAATATTCCAACGGTCAAATCCTTGTGAGGGAAATAGTAGAGATCCGTTCTCATACCAATTCCACTTCCAGAATGGCCCATGATAAGTTTATAAGGAAACCCCTTATCCGCTTCAAGTCCCAGACCATAATCAGGATCTTTTTCATCGTTCCATGTCGTCATTTCTTCCAGGATCTCTTCGCTAAGTATCTCCCCCTTCATCAGGTCTTCTAGAAAACTGGCAGCCTCTTCGATTGGTGCATAAACACCATCATCCCCACTGTACCAATTGGTCGTTTCGATGGTTTGACTGGTAAGATTCTCCGTAATGGCATCCTTATTAAGATCTCCATAATGGTTGATCATTTTTGGAGGTGTCTGTTTGTAATAAGTATTGCTATAGTTATTAGCCTCAATAATGGTATTCCGTAAATATTCTTCGTGACATCCGGATAAAACGTTGTCCATCACCATGGTAAGCAGCAGGTAATTCGTACTACTGTAATGATATTCCTCTCCCGGTTCATTCAAAGATTCTTTACCGTAAAAGTATCTCCTTAGTGCATCCATATGACTTAATGTATCCAGGTCTAAATTACCATCCAGGTATAGCTTATTGAGGATTGGATCGGCATTGTAATTTGCAAATCCAGAGGTATGTCCCAGAAGATGTCTAACTGTGACCTTTTCAGCATTGGGCACATTGTCGATGATTTCCTGAGGCAAATAGCTCCTAATCTTATCGTCGAGACCAAGGCGTCCCTCTTCTACAAGCTTAAGTACTGCAACCGCAGCATATGTCTTTCCTATACTAGCAATTCCAAATACGTCATCCTTCTTCAATGGCGTTTTTTCCTCAAGGTTAGAATAACCGGACACACCAATCCATTTTCCATACTTTGGTCCATTTATGTAAACCGTGACTCCAACTAGGTTATCATTGGTTGCAGCATCAATATACTTTTGGATTTTTCTCAATTTCCTATGCTCAGGTTGAGCATATGTGCTATAGAAGGTGGTTACTAATAATAGACTGATTAATATAATCTTTACATTTTTCATGATTTTCAAGTTTTTTGCTTTTGAAACAAAAGACGGCTCTGAGCCACTTGAGACCATGAAATCACACTTGAAAAAGGGTATGTCGCTATTATTTTTAGGTTGAACCGCTATTATACCATTTACGAAAAGATGAAGCTTTTTGTCTACTGACCATTAGCTCTTCATCTTCGTGAGTGGTGAGCAGTACCTTACCAAAAGTCGAAGAAGAAATAGATTTTATCATCTCCTTATGAATTAGAATATTTCTTCCAACCACAAAAAACAAATCTTTAGGAAGAAGTTCAGCAAGCTCGCTTAGCGTACCTGAAAATATTCCTGTATCATCTCCAGCACAGGAAACCCGCACAATTCCAAATTCGCTTTTAGCATAGCGCACATCTTGTGTCTCTACATAGAATTTACTTTTCCCTTTTTGCAATTCAACTCGTTTTGTGTGTTGATTTACCACATTTTTAAGCTCATCGAGTTCTTTGGTTGAATCATGAAGATCTATTTCGGCTGTTCTCCATCTTTTATAAAATGAAACTGTCCATTTTGAAGTGGTTAAAACAAGTGATAATACAAACGTAACAGCATTAATTATAGCCATCTCCTTGAGCGAATAGAAGCTATCACCTCTTAAATACACATAGATATTCCCAATAAGGTTGAGTACGATCGCTAATGATAATGTTAGATAGAATAGATGGTATAAGAAGCGGTGTTTAAAATCTCTTGTCCAACTAAATCTCTTTTCAAGTCGATGATCAATTAGCCGGTTCAATTCTGTAATTGGAATGCACAGGATCCATGCAGCCAGGAATTCTGATAAAATGAAATCAGGATCATCAGGATCAAATACAAAATTGATGACCATATTGGCCAGCGAACCAAGAACAATTGGCTCCATTAGTCTCCAGAAAATCTCCTTTACGAATTTCATGCCTCGTTTCTCTTCCGAAATCTACAATAAAATAAGTTTCCTCAAATGCAACCCATAACAAAGGCCGGGCATCTCTATTAAAAACCAAAACCCAAATGAAAAAGCTAATAATAATCCTACTAGTAGTCCCTATCTGCACATTTGCAGGTGGTGGCAAAGGCGATGGAAACGGTTTCCCAGCCAAAAAATGGTTCATCGGATTCGGTAACTCTCCGATCTTCACCGGCCTCAGATTCAACTTCAAAGACCGGGATGTTGAAAAAGTCAACGGAATGTCCTTCACAATGTGGCAACCCAGAAATGACAGTGGTGATGGCAAAGTCAACGGTGTAAGCCTCGGTCTGCCACTTGCGGGTGGTACTGCTGAAAGAAATGGACTGAATTTAGGGCTTGCAGGTGTCAGTGCGAACGAAAACCTCAATGGTTTTAATGTTGGAGGATTTGGCGCAGGTGCAGGAAATAACGCCAATGGAATAAACCTGGGTGGAATTGGTGTTGGAAGTGGCGGTAACCTCAACGGCTTGAATCTTGCCGGAGTTGGCGTTGGTAGTGGTGGGAATATGAACGGATTAAACCTTGGCGGAATTGGTGTCGGATCAGGGGACGATGTAACCGGGGTAACACTAGCAGCTGTAGGAGTCGGAGCTGGCCGAGATATGAAAGGAATAAATATCGCTGCAATCGGTGTTGGTGCTGGTGGCGATCTAAAAGGAATCAGTATTGCTGGAGTTGGTGCTGGTGCTTCTGATGATGTAAAAGGTGTGAATGTAGCACTTGTAGGTATGGGCGCCGGAGGAGATATGGTGGGCATCAATTTTGGAGGTGTTGGAATGGGAGCAGGTGGAAAGGTGAAAGGCATAAATAT
>JANQST010000478.1 GCA_028279155.1 Cyclobacteriaceae bacterium | reverse complement strand
TCTTTAACACTTGAATACCTTGTCCATATGCCTGTTCATCACCGATGAAATTTGGTACTTCCATCACGACCGTATCTGTGGTGTCAACACCGGTAGATTGATTTTTCATGAATTGGAATTGGGTGAAAACAACAACCGTCCCGCCAATCATCGCCCCGGAAGCCATAAATTGGAAAATGACCAATGCCTTTCGAAACCTCGCACCTGATCCTCTACCAGAATTTCCCTTCAGTGCACTGATGGTTTGAAACCTGGAAATAAACAAGGCCGGATAGGTACCTGAGAATAACACGCTTACAATCCATTTGAGTAGCAAGAGGCTAGGAAGTATCCATCCGAATTCACTTGTCGCAGGCAGTGCTACTCCCAAGTATTGAAAGGCCAGGTACTTGATCAAAAGAAATCCGAAGAATCCTATAATGATCGCCAACAAATTTGATATCGCTGCCTCAATGAAAAACTGCTTGATCAAGCTGTTCCGGTTACTTCCCAATGCTTTCCGTATCCCTACCTCTTTGCACCGATCGCTGGCACGTGCCGTATATAAATTGACGTAATTGATCCATGCAATTACCAATATGAACCCGCCTACCAGCAGTAAGAAATTCACCATCTGACCATCTCCATTGACCGTGATCTCCTGGTTGATATTGGAGTTAAGATGAATGTCTGTCACTGGCACAAAATCAAAGTCAATTCGATTGCTTCCCAATCGTTCACCTCCATGCTTATCAATGAAAGGGATCACCTGTTTTTCCATAGCAGCAATATCCGTCCCTGGTTTCATTTTCAGATACGTGATAAAATCAAACCATCTCCAGCCCTGATCTGCACCCGGACCCCAGGCCTGGAGTATCGATGGAAAAGACAAAAAAACGTCCACGTCCATGTGGCTGGGGTTGGAGTTGTCAAATACGCCGGTCACCAGGTAGGTATGCTCACCCTCCAGGGTATGAAATTTGATTTGTTTCCCCAGGCAATCGGTTGTTCCGAAATGTTGAAGCGCAACCTTCTCAGACAGTACAACACTATAAATATTCATCAATGCTGTTTTCCGATCACCTTTAATAAAGGGAAAAGAAAATAGCTCAAAAACCGATGATTCGGCATAAAATGTCTGATTATGCCTGATCGGGTTATTTTCCACCACACCTATGGCACCCTTAAATGTGTGTACCACTCGGCAAGAGGCCTCCACTTGTTCAAACTCTTCCACCATGGCCGGCCCTACTCGAGCGAAGGTAGCCGCTGCATAATAGGAATCCTGACCTTCTTGTTTGACCACATGATTGACCCGATAAATCTGATCCACATCTTCATGAAATTGATCATAGGAGTACTCGTGCCACACCGAAAGCGAGATGAACAGAAAAGCCGCAACGCCAATGGCCAATCCCGAGATATTAACCAAATGGACGAAAGGTCTTTTCCTAAGTGTTCTCCACCCGGTGATAAAATAATTTTTAAACATATTCCTTGAGTTAAATTGAGTTGATTAATTCACGCATTTTCCTTCGATGAGCCTGACTTGGAAGTCTCCCGTGTCCGGCTCCAACATTATCCTTCATGTGATGTGGCTTGGAGGTCCCAGGAATCACACAGGTTACCGCCGGGTTCGAGATCAGGTACTTCAAAAAGAATTGTCCCCAACTTTTGCAATCGAATTCGGTTGCCCAGGCAGGCAATTCCTTTCCTTTTGTTTTTCGAAACAGTGATCCACTGGAGTACGGCATATTGGTTAGAACTGCTACGCCTTTATCCTGAGCGGTAGGCAACAATGAACGTTCAGCATTCCTGCTATTGATGGAATAATTGACTTGGAGAAAATCAATGTCTTCTGATTTGATGATTCGTTCCAATTCACTGTGCGCACTATTAACGTAATGCGTAATACCAATGTAGCGTATTAAACCCCTTTCTTTCCAATCATAGAGTGTTTTAATGTGCGTTTTCCAATCCTGCAGGTTGTGGATCTGCATGAGATCCATAGGGTTGGCGCCCATCTTTTTCATGGAGCTTTGCATTTGCGATTTGCCCCTCGACTCCCCTGTTGTCCAGACTTTGGTAGCATAGAAAATGGGGTCAACAATATCCAGTTCCTTTGTCAAATCACCCACCACCTGCTCGGAGGAACCGTACATCGGGGACGAATCGATTACACTGCCCCCATTTTCCACTAACACTTTCAACACTTCTTTTAGTGGTTCTCTGGCCGAGGATGATCCACCAACATCGAAGGTTTGCCAAGTACCTAACCCAACTACACCAACCTTTTCTCCGGTAGAAGGGATTGCTTTTTTCATGATTTCTTTAGTTGCTCCGAAAGAGATTCCTGGAAGAGAGAGCCCTGCTGACCCTAAAGCCAGGTATTTAAGCGCTCTTCTTCGCGAGATTTGATTCCTGAATGTCATGATTGAATTTAATGGTTTTTTGACTGAAAATTTTTCCGATTCTCCTCCCTGATAAAAGCCATCCTACCGCTATAGGCACCGTTAATAGTGCTACTACCTGAAGTGAAGAAATCACTGAAGCCAGGCCAGCGAAAAGCCAGCCACTAATTGCATCACCGCCCCTGTAGACAGCAGTATCAATGAAATTTTTGGATTTGTATCGTTCGTTAACCGAGACCGTGGTGAACAGAACTTCTCGAGCGGGTCGTTGAACTGCAAAACTCAACGAACGATAGATGACCTGTACAATAAGCAGCAAGATCACGGATTGACTCAACGCCAATCCCATGAATCCAATAGCAGCAACCAATGGGACCAACATCAGGCAAAACGCTACACCCCATCTACGAATGATCCTTTCTGTAAGGAAAAATTGAAACAGAAGTGTGAATGTGTTCACCAACAAATCACGTGTCCCAAAAAATGCAGTTCGTTCACTGGAAGATGAATACGCATTGGAAATAATATGCGCTTGCTCAAAATACAAGAACGTTGAAATGGTCGTATAGAAGAGAATAAACATCCCTACCTGCCGGAGCATCGGAGATTTAAACATCATTTTGATACCCGACCAAATGTTAGTATCTGAGGAGTGAATCAAGCTCCGTTCATTGTCTTTCTGTTTATTCTTAATAAGTAAATGGATAAAGACCGTCGCTAAAATGAGAAGCAAAGTTGAAATCAATAAAAGGCTGTTGATTCCAATTTTTCCAACGAGGAAAGAGGTCAAAACAGGGCCAATAATGGCACCCGTACTTCCTCCCCCTGCAATTGGTCCATACAACCGCTTGGCTTGCTCAGCATTGAATATATCCGAATTGAAACTCCAGAAAATAGAAATGACAAACAGGTTAAATACACTCAACCAAATAAAGAAAACGCTTGAAGTAAACAGGAAATCCAGCCACTGAAATGTGGCATAAAACAACAGGATGTTGAGGGAGAAAAAAATGTAAATACCAGGAATCAAGACTGTTCTCCTTACCTTTTTAAGCAAGTACCCAAAAATGGGAACCACCAACAACATCACAATAAATGTTCCTGTGAACAGCCATTGCATGTTTTCCACTCCTGCCTGAATTCCCATTTCGTCCCGAACTGGTCGAAGAATGAAATAAGAACTCATTAGGCAGAAGAAATAAAGGAAAGAATAGATAACGGGTTTCCACTCCTTTTCCGAAACATTAAAAACAGATTTCAGAGAATCCATGTTGAAAAACTTCATGGACCTAGTTACGAAACCACCAATGGGATGCCTTCCGTATTAATTAATCTGTTAGGTTTATTAATTAATTAACCTTTTTATCGCGACATGAATGTCACTACCCTTTGGTTGATCCTATGCGGTGCAGGAGTTATTCAAAGCTTATTCCTCTCCATATACATCTTTTATTCAAAAAATATTCGTTCAGGAGAACGCTTGTTGCTCGGAGCATTGCTTTTGGCAATTACCCTTCGGTTGGTCAAATCCATCGGGTGGTACTTTTTTGACATCAACGACATGGCTTTTCTGAACATGGGATTTGCTGCACATGGATTCATTGGACCCATCCTTGTTTTGTATTTTCTCCGAAAAACTGAAGCGAAAATCAAATGGGTTTTCAAACTGATAATCCTACTGCCGGCCTTAGCTCTTGTGGCAGTTAGTCCATTCATCAACCTTAGCAATTTCTGGTACGTTGGTGGATACGAATTACTGTTATATGTAACAGCTGCATACCTGGGATGGAGCATGTATCTTCTATGGCTCATTTTCAAACAGAAGAAGATCTATTTTCCGTGGTATAGAAATCTATTCATAGGAGTAGCTGTTTTTTGCATAGCATACTTTACCAACTACGTTTTCGGTCTCAATCCTTATATAACCGGTCCGGTCGTTTATTCCATGGTGATCTATTTCATCAGCTTTGTGATGTTCTCAAACCAGGAAATTTTTACACCAATTGGGGACAAAAGAAAATACAAAAACATCAACCTCTCACCTGATCAGATTGAGAAACATCGCGAAAAAGTGGAAGGAATAATGACCAACGAAAAGCCTTACCTGGATAGTGACTTCAGTCTCACCGAACTTTCGCAAATCACTTCCATCCCCAAGCATTTGCTGTCCCGTTTTTTCAGTGAGAGCATGAATCAAAGCTTTACAGATTTCACGAATGGGTATCGCATTCGAAGAGCAAAAGAACTCCTTATAGATCCATCTTTTCAAAATCACAAGATAGCTTTCATTGCCTACGACTGTGGCTTCAATTCACTCTCTTCTTTTAATTCCGCTTTTAAGAAATTGACTGGAATCTCACCATCTGAGTTTAAGAAAACAGAGTCCGTACCAATTGATGTCGTGGCCTCCGATTAACAATCGTACACATTTAAATTCCCTCCTCGGAGGGGACAGAGTGAGTTCTTACTTACCTTACCTTCAAATCTTTTATCACCTCAAGAAACTTTGATTTTATTTCTTCAGTGTTTACATGTTCCCCTTTTTTAGCTACCACTTCCCCATACGATATAGTGGCTAGGTGCATGGAAGCATCTGTAGCAAAAACGATGGTTGATGCAAGGTTCTCAAGTGATGAAGAAGCAATCAACGGTACATTCGCATCAATAACGCACGTGTTAAAAGGTTCGCCTTCCTTGAAATACTCAGACTCAAAGTTGTTCATCGCTTTCCTACCAGCATCGGTTACCATTTCCAGTGCAAACATTCCACCATTTCCCTCATCTTCAGAATAAAAGGTGTTGCGTTTATGCGTGATCAACCGCTGCCCATAATCCAATATCCTCAGCTCCTCAAGCGGATTAATTCCAATATGACTGTCGGTCCCTATACTCCATCTGCCTCCAGCTCCCTGGAATTTTCCCAGCGGAAACAACCCATCTCCAAGGTTTCCCTCCGTGCTTGGACAAAGCACCACGTGCGCCTTGCTTTCAGCTATGCCTGTGGTTTCTGCATCTGTCAAATGAGTAGCATGTACCAGGTGGAATCGTTCGTTTGGTTCTACATTTTCCAGCAACCATTCCACCGGACGTTTTCCCAAATGAGCCTCACAATCTTCGATTTCCTTTAATTGCTCTGCCACATGAATGTGAAAAGGGATGTCCTGCTGAAATGTTTTGGCTACTATTTCAATATCAGAAGGCTCCACACCACGCATGGAATGGATTCCAATGCCAACATTGGCATTGTCATAAAAGGCGCATGACGCAGCACTCGCATCCAGCAACCTTAAGTAATCATCAATGGTCGGAGAAATGAATCTTCGCTGCTGTTCAACCGGGTCTTTGTCAAACCCACCTTTTTGATAGAAGATTGGTACAAGTGTAATTCCAATGCCAGCTGTTTGCGCTGCGGCTATCAACCGGCTTCCCATCTCTGCCAGGTTTTCATAAGGCCGACCATCTTTGCCATGATGCACGTAATGAAACTCCGCCACATTCGTGTAGCCATGACGAGCCATTTCTGAATAGAGCATCGTAGCAATTGCCTCCATTTGCTCTGGAGCAACACCAAGTGCCAACTGATACATAGCTTCTCGCCAACTCCAGAAATCATCGGGGTTTGCCGAACCTTCATGAGATTCTGCCAACCCAGCCATCGCATATTGAAAGGCGTGTGAATGGGCATTTTGAAATCCAGGAACTCCGAAACCATTCATTTCAATATCTCCTGTTTGTGCCTCCTGATTTGCTTCGATGGCATTAATCCTGCCTTTGTGATTGATGGTCACCCTTACATTTTCTAACCAGCCAGAACGCTGCAATAGTCCATTTAAGTAAAAAGTGGTGGTTTTCATAATGTATTCATCGTTTTGATCAACTCGACGATGGTATGCTGTAGCGTCTCCTTGACCTTACTCGCCCGCTCCTTATTCCAGGTGACCTCACTGTCATCCATGTAGAGGATCTTGTTCATCTCCAATTGCAATCCATGGATACCATTTTCTGGCTTTCCAAAATAACGGGTAATGTGTCCCCCCTTAAATGGTGCATTGTGATTCACACCAAAAGCTCCCGATTTTAATCCTTGAAGCGCGGTTTTTGTAACCCGCGAATCAGCGGTTTTTTCATCATTGTCGCCCAGGATCATATCTGGAAATGGCTCTTGGCGTATCGTACTGACCAGGTGTCTAATCGAATGCGCATCCCAAAGCAACGCCTTTCCAAATTGTTCTTTTCTTTCAGCTAACAGTTCCTCGATTTTTCGATAATAAGGCCAATAGTAGTCCTGTAGCCTTTGTTCGACTTCTTTAGTATCTGGCTCCAGATCTGATGATTTGTACAGTCGATTCCCAAAGAAATCAGTGGTTGGACAAATTCCGGTAATAAGTCGATTGTCATTGTAAAGCGGAACACTTTCAGGATCCCTGTTCAGATCGATCACCCACCGACTGAGGTTGGCTTTAATGATAGTTATCCCAAGTTCAGGAGCGAAATCGTATAATTTATGTACAAACCAGTCTGTGTCATCGAGATGCTTTCGCAATCGTTTTTTGAAATTTCGTGCTAGCTCAGATGGAAATGCTGTTCCTGCATGAGGAACGCTGATGACGATCGGTACAGGGTCAACAGTTGGCGATTGGCTTTCGAACAGCTTCATTACTGCAAAGATAATTCACCTAGAGCCCGCTCCCCAACATCTTCATCTCGAGCCCGCAGGGGGAGAGATCCCCATATTCATGGGACTTCTCAGTCGTGCCTCCTTCGAAGTGACGGTAAAAATTCTTAATTCGTAATTTCTAATTCTCAATTAACCCAATGTAGACCACCTGTATACCCCCATTTCTGGCATAAACACCAAACCCCCACTTACTTTGACTTCCCCACTACTTCCTATTCCACTCTAGTATATCAACCAATTCCTGTATAGATCATATACCTCGGTCCTGATCGGATCGAAATCATTGAATTAAAACACAATTAAAAATGACAAACTACCGCAAAGCAAAATTTACATTTCACCTGGTGCTGGCAGCATTGCTATTATTACTGATCACGCACTCGATCAGTTGGCGTTCAATGGATTGCGCTTTGACCGAGTGCG
>JANQST010000463.1 GCA_028279155.1 Cyclobacteriaceae bacterium | reverse complement strand
TGGTGCCCTAACCGCCGTAGACAAAAAGCTTGACTTTTTTGGCGTCTCAGCGGTTGCGTTTATCACAGCACTGGGAGGTGGAACACTACGTGATATTTTAATCGGCAGCACCCCAGTAGGTTGGATGAACGACCTCACTTACCTCTCAATGATTGTTATTGGAATCACCATCTCAGTGATTTTCAGAAAGGTTGTACAACACTTAAGAAGAACCTTTTTTCTTTTCGATACGGTCGGCATTGCGGCATTCACAGTTCTTGGACTTCAAAAAGCACTTTTGATTGGTATTCATCCTGTTATTGCAGTTATGATGGGCATGGTTTCAGCAGTATTTGGTGGTGTTATTCGAGATATAGTCTGTAATGAAATTCCACTCATTTTTAGAAAAGAACTCTACGCGCTTATATGCCTTGCCGGAGGTGTATTATACGTAGTAATGGAATCATATTCTTTTAATGCTACCATAATAATTCTCACCACTTTTTCCTTCATAGCCATCATTCGGGTGTTAGCGGTACGCTTCAAATGGAAACTACCAGACATCAAATAAATCTTTTCTGAGGGGATAAAAAATCTATTTTTACCATTGAGAAAAATACCATAACCAGATGAAAAACATTATTTACTTACTAACAATTTCCATTTTACTCTCCAATTGTAGCACAACCAAAGAAGGCGCTATGACAAACGAAAATCCTTTTTATCAGGAATATAACACCCCACATGGGGTTCCTCCTTTTGAGCAAATAAAGGATGAGCATTACATGAAAGCCTTTGAAGATGGGATGGCGCAGCAAATGAAGGAAGTTGAGACCATCGCCAACAATGAAGAAGATCCAACATTTGAAAACACAATAGAAGCATTTGAGAAATCAGGAGAGCTACTAACCAAAGTAAGCAATGTGTTTTTCAATCTTTCTTCAGCACATACCAACGATTCGATAAAAGGGCTTTCACGAGTCGTTAGCCCGTTGCTTTCAGCTCACGGAGATAATATTTTTCTTAATGAAAAATTCTATCAACGAGTAAAAACACTTTATGATCAACAAGAATCGCTGAATCTCAATGTAGAGCAAGCCAAGCTGCTGGGTAATTATTATCGAGGTTTTGTTAGAGCAGGAGCTGCATTGGATGAAGAGCAGAAGTCTAAAATGCGAGAGATCAACGAAAAAATGTCATCAGTTGCAGTGAAGTTTGGTGAAAACGTATTGGAAGAAACCAACACATTTGAACTACTCGTTGAGGACGAGAACGAATTGGCAGGTCTTTCAGAAAACTTAAAAAATGCAGCGGCCGAAGCAGCAACTAACAGAGGGTACGTAGAGAAGTATTTGTTTACGCCACATAAACCTAGCCTCATCCCATTTATCACCTATTCTTCCAATAGAGACCTTCGTATGAAATTGAAGAAGGCCTATATCAACCAGGGGGATAATGAGAACGAATTTGACAACAAAGAAAATGCACGTCAACTCGCCAATCTTAGATTAGAGAAAGCCAATCTACTTGGGTATGAAACATGGGCAGATTACGTACTCGCAGAACGTATGCTCGACTCACCTGATAAGGTGTTTAATCTTTTAGACAAAGTTTGGCCTGCAGCACTCGAAAGAGCTAAGCAGGAAAGAGACATGATGGCAGATATGGCTAAGGCTGAGGGTCAGAATATTGAAATTGGTCCTTGGGATTGGTGGTATTATGCTGAAAAAATTAAAATGAAAGAGTATAATCTTGATGAAGAAGAGATCAGACCATACTTAATGGTTGACAATGTAATCAACGGCACATTCATTTTAGCCAACAAATTGTTTGGAATGACCTTCGAAGAACAGGACAACATTCCTAAGTACCATCCGGACGTCAGGACCTACACCGTGAAAAACAGCGAAGGCGAATTGATTGGAATTTATCTCTCCGATTGGTTTTATCGTGATAGCAAACGTGGTGGTGCCTGGATGAATACCTATAGAAGTCAAAGCAACATGAATGGTAATAGGATAATACCAATTGTGACAAACGTAGGGAATTTCACTAAACCAGCTGGAGATACTCCTTCACTACTGTCTCAGGATGAGGCAAGCACACTCTTTCATGAATTTGGACACGCGCTTCACGGCCTGCTTTCGGAATGTACATATCCTTCAATCTCAGGGACGTCCACACCACGAGATTTTGTTGAATTTCCATCTCAGGTGATGGAAAATTGGGTGTTTGAACCAGAAATGCTAGCCCTTTATGCATTCCATTTTGAAACCGGTGAAGTAATGCCCTCTGAGTTGGTTCAAAAAATCAAAAATGCCGGGAAGTTTAATCAGGGTTTTGCAACAGTAGAATATATGGCAGCTTCCTATCTCGATATGAGCTATCACACCATAACAGAACCGATTAACGTAGATATCAGAGCATTTGAAAAAGCAGCTATGGATAAGATAGGATTGATTGATGCCATTGTACCAAGATACAGAACTGGATATTTTAGGCATGCATTCTCCAGTCCCGTAGGATATTCTTCGGGATACTATAGTTATTTAAACTCAGAGGTGATGGATGCAGATGCATTCGGAGCGTTCAAAGAAAACGGTCTCTTCGATCAGAAAACTGCCAACGCTTACTGTGAACACATACTCTCTAAAGGCGGAACGATGGAAGCAATGGAGATGTATGTGAATTTCAGAGGAAGGGAACCTGAATTCGAAGCAATACTCGAACGAAGAGGATTTAATTAGCCCTTAAATAACTTCCCCAAGACAAACCTCTATTATTTATTTCAATAGAGGTTTTTTTATGTACCGCTCAAGTAAAAACAAGGGTTTAATTCATGTTCATTTTTTATGTTGGCCGCATGAACAACAAGAAAAATAGTATGAGGACTACATCATTAATGCTAGCTATCATCCTCATTGTAGGCATCACCTACAATACAGAGGCACAAAAAAAGAAAAACAAAAAGGGCAACGAAACAGAAGTCGCTGAAAAACCAAAGAAAAAAGGCGGCTTAAAAGCCTATTCAGAGGTTATAACAAATGAAGCCAAAACTGATGAAGGTTTGATTACTTCCCATGTGGTAGGTGATGATTACTTCTTTGAAATACCTTCTGATCTATTAGAAAAAGAAATCCTGATCGTATCCAGAATTTCAGGACATGTCAAAAACCTGAATTTCGGTGGGGCGGGAATGAAGTCACGACCACAGCAAGTCATTCGTTTTCAAAAAAAGGGAAGTAAAATATTGATGCGTTCAGTCTCCTTCAACAATGTAGCTGACGAAGATGAGCCCATCTATACTTCGGTAAAAAACAACAATTTCGAGCCCATCATCCAGACGTTTGATCTTGAAACAATGAAGGATGACTCTTCAGCATTCGTCATAAAAGTCAATAGCTTTTTCAGTGATGACATTCCAATGATTGGAGCATTAAGGGATGCAGAAAGAAAACGATTTAAAATAAAAGGAATCGACAAATCAAGATCGCTAATCATGTCGATCAAATCATTTCCGCAAAATGTAGAAGTAAGACACATACTAACATATAAAGGAGACGAACTTCCTGATAACCAACTGACTGGAACTCTTTCAATAGAAATGAATCAATCCATGATCTTACTTCCATCCGATCCGATGGTCCCAAGATATCATGACGAGCGCGTTGGATTTTTCTCTCTTCGTCAGCTGGACTATAGCTCAGATGAACAAAAAGCTGCAACCAGAAGATTCATTACCCGCTGGAGGTTGGAGCCAAGTGATTGGGATGCTTACAACAGAGGTGAAGCTGTTGAACCTGTAAAGCCTATTGTTTACTACATTGATCCTGCCACTCCAGAAAAATGGAGAAAATATATCAAACAGGGTGTTGAAGATTGGCAAACCGCATTTGAAAAAGCAGGTCTAAAAAATGCAATCATTGCGAAAGATCCTCCATCTAAGGAAGAGGATCCTGAGTGGAGCCCGGAAGATGTCAGATACTCCGTTATCAGGTACATAGCCACCGACATTCAAAATGCACAAGGTCCACATGTTCACGATCCCAGAACCGGAGAAATACTGGAAAGCGATATTCTATGGTACCACAATGTTATGAACTTGCTGCGAAATTGGTACTTCATCCAAACAGCAGCAGTTAACCCTGAAGCACAAAAAGTGAAATTTGATGACGAGTTGATGGGTGAGCTTATCAGGTTTGTTTCAGCTCACGAAGTAGGTCACACATTAGGCTATCCTCACAACATGGGATCTTCTCCAGCATACACGGTAGATCAGCTTAGAGATAAGGCTTTTACTGACACGCATGGTGTTGCACCTTCCATTATGGACTATGCACGCTTCAATTATGTCGCTCAGCCAGAGGACGGAATTACAAACTTTTTTCCAAGAATTGGTGAGTATGACGATTGGGTGACGCAATACGGCTATAAACCAATTGCAAATGTGAATTCACCGGAGGACGAAGAAGATATTTTGAACAGTTGGATCAAAGAGAAAGCAGACAATTCTCTATACAGATATGGTCGTCAACGATTTCCACCTGTGGATCCAACTTCCCAAACCGAAGATATTGGACATGATTCCATGATCGCAAGTGAACTTGGTATAAAGAATTTGAAAAGGATTCTTGATAAGCTCATGGAATGGGCAACTGAAGATGGAAAGAACTATGATGATCTTGGCGAACTTTACAATAATGTTGTTGGTCAATTCAATCGATATACAGGTCATGTATCTGCGAATATTGGAGGAATTGAAGAATACTATAAAACAGCAGATCAAGATGGAAGCGTTTACATTCATACTGACAAGGACAAGCAACAAAGAGCTGTTGCATTTCTCAACGAGCAACTTTTTGCTACTCCTTCATGGTTGATTGACGCGGATATTCTTAGTAGAATTCAACAAGATGGACTGGTTGAAAGAATCAGGGGAATTCAGGTAAGAATTCTGAATAGAATTACCAATGAAAACATGCTCATGCGCATGATAGAAAATGAAGCATTGAACGGATCAGATGCCTATACAATCACGTCACTATTCACTGCTATGAGACAAGGTATTTGGGGGGAGCTTTACAATGGTAGAAGAATTGATACCTACCGAAGAAATCTCCAAAAAGAACACATCGATCGATTGGGCGAATTGATAAATACTGAAGAAGAGAGATTCTCAAATTCGGATATTCCATCTATTGCTATGGCTACCTTATCAAGACTTGAAAGAGATGTAAGAAATGGCATCAATAGGCAATCAGATACAACCTCCAGGTTCCATCTTCAGGATATTCAAAAACGAATTGATGCAATTCTGAATCCAAAAAACTAATATCAATTAAGAATGTCACTCTGTTGAATTAGAGTGACATTCTTTTTTACCATAACTTTAGTCAAATGAAGAAACCCATATTACTATTCCTGACCATTCTGCTAGCATCATTTGTTATTGCTCAGGATCAAACAACATTTATTCTTGTTCGACATGCTGAAAAAGCTGATGATGGGACAAGGAATCCTCCATTGAATGAAGATGGAAAAAATCGTGCGCAAAACCTTGCTTCGCTCTTAGAAAACCAGGAAATATCGGCACTCTATTCCACTCCTTACAAAAGGACCAGGGATACTGTTCGGCCACTTGCTGAAATAAAAGGTCTGGAAACAATGGAATATGAGCCAAGAGCTGGAGAAGATTGGCTAGCAAAGTTGTATGCTGATCACAGTAACGGAACCGTAGTGATTGTTGGACATTCCAATACTATTCCATCTATTGCCAACAAATTGTTAGGTGGAGAAACCTTTAGTCAATTTGATGAAAAGGAGTATAACAATTTGATTGTAATAGTTGGTACAGAGGTTGGGAAAGGCAAATTGGTAAGATTGAGCTTCTAGCTATTTGCTACCATCATATAATTCGTAGTGACAATAGTCACACTCTAAGGGACCATTGAACAGTGTGTACCTGCTTGAATAATTGAGTCCTATTTTCTTCATCGCCGCTTTATTTGAGCTTATTATCCAGGCATCATATCCGGTGAAATTTTTCTTCAAAGCATCCCCCATTGATGTGTAGAAAGCATTAATATCATCCTCACCTATACGCTCTCCATATGGAGGGTTTGTAATGATCGTACCTTCTTCAGACAATGGTTTAAATTCCCGAAAGTCCATTTCTCTGATTTTCACTTCCCTTCTAAGTCCTATTTTCCCTAGCGATTTCCTAGCCATTCCTACTGCCTTTGGATCTATATCCAATCCGGTAAAATCGATAGCAGGTTTCCGCATTTTCGATTGTTCTTCATTTTTAACCCTGCTCCAAAGTACAGGACTAAATTCGGGCCAGCTCCTGAACCCGAAATCCTTTCGATTAATATTGGGTGCCATGTTCATTGCAATCATCGCTGCCTCAATTAAGATGGTACCGCTACCACACATTGGATCTACCAATGGCTTTGTCTTATCCCAATTAGATAATTTTATCATTCCTGCTGCTAATACCTCGTTCATCGGAGCCCTGTGACCATCTTCCCGATAGCCTCTTTGGTTTAATGGTGCTCCCGAACTATCCATTGATATGGTGAACTGATCATTCGCACAGTGTAGATTGAATAAGACATCAGGATTGTCAGTATCTATGGATGGCCGTCTACGGTACTTATTTCTATACTGGTCAACAATCGCATCCTTCGCCTTTAAAGCAACAAATTTGGAGTGCTTAAAAAGTTCAGAGAAAACAACATTATCAATCGCGAATGTTTGGTTGACATCCAGGAAGATTGACCAATCAAATTCCATCATTCGATCATAAAGCTCTTTTTCATTCTTCGCCTTGAATGAGTGGATTGGGACAAGAATTTTTAATGCAGTACGCAACGCCAAATTTGCTCTATAAAGAAATTCTGGATTACCCTCACACTTTATACCCCTGGTGATCTTCTCAATTTTATCACCTCCCAACTCTTTGATTTCCTTTGCAAGAAGATCCTCAAATCCGTAAAGCGTTTTGATCGTCAATTTCATTACTGCAAATCTACATGAAGTCTTTTCCTGTAGAACAAGAAAATAATTATCAGTTTTAATGGTCTCAAGCTCAATTATCACATTGTATCCCCCTTTTGAAAAAACCACATTTAAATAAATTCTAATGGATATCTTAGTACCCGACAGTCTTTTGACTCTTTTATGATCAAGAAGATCTCTTTTGTAATTCTATTCTTTACCGGAATACTACTTCAGGCTCAAAGCGTGGAGAATGGAATAATTGACCTGTCGAATTATGATTTCAATTCTTCTAGTACCTTCTCATTGAACGGGGATTGGAAATTCTATTCATCCAAATTCATTTCGCCGGATCTTTCCGGGAAACTACCAGAACCTCTTTTGATCGATGTTCCGAACAGATGGGATCAATCCGGGTTACCGGTTTATGGCTATGGCTCCTACCAGCTAACGATACTGACCAAAACAAAAACTCCGTTAGCTCTTCGAATTCCAGACCAGTTTAGTGCATACAACTTATTTGTAAATGGTCAATTGCTTGCCAATATGGGCACGCCTGGGATCGATGCTGAATCTGAAGTACCGGGACGGCAATTCAAGATGGTTTCGCTGGCTCATATTCAATCAGATACACTCAATGTTGTAATTCACATCTCAAACTTTGTGCATAGCAAAGGAGGTATTGGAGCACCCATTCAAATCGGAACACTTGATAATCTGGTTCAATTAAAATTCATCAACGATGTGTATGATGTATTCATGGCGGGATGTCTGGTGATGGGAGCTTTCATTTTTCTGGGAATGTATTTTTATGGCAGGCAGAAAAAAATGGCCTTCTACTTTGCACTTTTTTGCCTCGTTTATGCCTACCGAATCATTGGATGGGGAAATTATGTTTTGCATGACCTTATAGACATGCCATACCATCTTGGGATGGTAATCG
>JANQST010000461.1 GCA_028279155.1 Cyclobacteriaceae bacterium | reverse complement strand
ATCCTGAAAATGAATTCAGTGACAACATCAAACTCCTTCAAATACTCGCAATTGGTAAAAAAGATGGAAATAGGAAGTACCAATATGAAATAGGAAATTTCGCTAAAGAATATCCTGAAAGCGAGCTGGTTCCGTACGCAAATTCACTTTTAACAGCTTCCGAAGAATTTCAACAAAACAGGTACAACAGTGCCCGTGCAAGATTCATTGAGAGTTTCAATCAAAAACATTTTTTTGTACTTGTTTATCAAATAAAACAATCACTAAATTCAGGTGTCCCCTCACTTGTTGATAAGTTCTTGCAGGATAATAATTTCAGCACCTTGAAAACTGGCAATCTGATCCTAGACCAGGAAAAATCCATGCTTCTTGTTAACGATTTTCCCGGAAAGGGTAGTGCAGAGGCTTTTTCCAAGATGTTTCAAGACAACATTTCTCTAGCAGACACATTTAAGGGGGAGAAAATTGAGATCTTTGTAATCACTGAAGATAACTTTGATATCTTTTACAAAACGAAGGACATCACAGCTTATCTGAATTTTTTCGAAAAACACTATCAATGAAAATAAAGTTGATCAAACGTTTTCTTTTAATCACCTGGATAGTTTTTCTATCAGCAGTCGTTTCTATTCCTACAGTCTTTTTTATGGTAAAAAATGATGCTTTTGGGTGGTTTGGAGGACTTCCAAGTTTGCAAGCATTAGAAAGGCCTGATCCAGATTTATCCTCAGAATTGATAAGTGCAGATGGGGTGTCATTGGGAAAGTATTTCAGAAAGAACAGAACACCGGTAACCTATGAAGAACTTTCACCAGAACTGGTCAACACGCTACTTGTCACGGAAGATTTAAGGTTCAAAAAACATTCTGGCATAGACTTAAGAGGGCTCACAAGAGCAGTTATTGGTAAGCTCACCTTTAGTTTCAAAGGAGGAGGAAGTACGGTCACCATGCAATTAGCTGAAAACTTGTATAGAACCAATAGTGACCAAAGAGGTAAACTCTATCGTTTTTCGAGTATTGGTCAAATCATTACCAAAATAAAGGAGTGGATTATTGCTGTGCAACTCGAAGAGTCATACACTAAAGAGGAGATTCTTGCGATGTATCTCAACACAGTTGAATTTGGTAGTAATTCCTATGGGATCAAAGTGGCAGCTAAGACATTTTTTAACAAGCTACCGGCTCAACTTACCTACTCCGAATCAGCGGTCCTGGTAGGAGCTATCAATGCCCCAACTCGCTGGAGTCCCGTGCTAAATCCAGATAATGCGTTAAGAAAACGAACCGAGGTGTTGTGGAATCTTACCAAGTACAATTTGATCGATACCATCGCTTTCGACTCCCTAAATCAAAAACCAATAGAACTCAGCTACAGGGTAGATAACCAGAATGAAGGTCTAGCCACCTATTTCAGAACCCAAGCAAGGAACTTTCTTGTAAGCTGGGCAAAAGAGAATGGATATGACTTGTTTGACGATGGACTAAAAATATATACGACTATAGATAGCAGGCTCCAAGCATATGCAGAAGCAGCGGTCTTAGAGCGAATGGACACGCTACAGAGGTATTTTAATGAGCACTGGGAGGAAGGAAATCCATGGATAGATGATGACAACAATGAAATATTGGGATTCCTTGAATCTGCCATGAAAAAGACACAGGCGTATCGTAATCTATCAAGAAAGTTTGAAGCGGAGGATTCAATCAACTTCTATCTGAATCAAAAGAAACCAATGAAAATTTTCAGCTGGCAAGGAGAGATTGACACCCTATTTAGCTCCTATGATTCATTGAACTACTATAAAAGATTCTTACAGTCAGGGTTTATGGCCATGGATCCCAAAACTGGTCATATAAAGGCATGGGTTGGTGGTATCACTCATAAGTATTTCAAGTTCGATCATGTCCAACAAGGCAAAAGGCAGGTTGGGTCAACCTTCAAGCCGATCGTATACGCAAAGGCGATTCAAAACAACTATTCTCCCTGCATTACTGCTGTTGATGTTCCCATCTGCATCGATTTGCCAGGTCAAGACCCACCACAGTGGTGTCCTGACAATGCTGAAGGCCGATGGAGCAATGAAGTCATGACCATAAGGCAAGCCATGGCAAAATCAGTAAATTCCATAACCGCCTGGATGATGAATCAGCTTGGTCCACAAAATGTAGTAGACATGGCACGTGACCTTGGAATAGAGAGCAGGCTGGCCTCAGTTTATTCATTGGCACTTGGAGTTGCTGATGTGTCATTGTACGAAATGCTAGGGGCTTACTCCACTTTTGCGAATAAAGGCTACTATATAAAGCCTTATTATATCTCAAGGATTGAGGACAAAAATGGTAATATCATCCAGCAATTTGTTCCTGAAGAAAAAGATGCAATCAACGAAGAGACAGCTTATGTTATGCTGCATATGTTGAAAGGTACAGTCGAGGAAGGAAGTGCAAGAGGGTTGGATTACTCACTCAAATTCAACAATGAAATTGGAGCCAAAACGGGAACCACACAAAATGCCTCAGATGGTTGGTTCATCGGTGTCACAAAAAATTTAGTGGCCGGAGCGTGGGTCGGAGGAGATGACAGGAGCATTCGATTTCGTGACTGGCCGTTGGGTCAGGGAGCAAGAACTGCAATGCCAATTTGGGAGAACTTCATGATGAGGGTGTATGATGACAAAGCACTTGGCTATACAAAAGGTCCTTTCGAACGGCCTTCAAAACCGATAAGTATTGAGTTGGATTGCACCAAGTACGAACAAAACCTAAATCCCTCTGATACGCTTAACTATGATACAGTAAATGCTGATGATTTCATGTGATGGAATTTCAACGTTTTGACAAGAAAGAGTATCAACGCCTTCCCAACAAACCCGGCATCTACAAATTCCTTCATGATGACAAAATCATTTACGTTGGAAAAGCCAAGAACCTAAAAAAAAGAGTATCCAGCTACTTTACGAAAAACAAAGCGGACAGAAAAACCTATAGGCTTGTAGGGGAAATCCAGCAGATAGAATTTGTTATTGTTCAGTCTGAATTTGATGCCCTTCTATTGGAGAACAATCTGATTAAGGAAAACCAGCCTCGCTACAACATCCTACTTAAAGATGATAAGAGCTTCCCTAGTATTTGCATAACTCGTGAAAGATTTCCAAGGATATACTCCACACGGAGGATTGATATCAAAGTAGGAGATTATTATGGTCCGTACACGAATGTCAAAGCCATGAATAGTGTCCTTGATTTAATTCGAAAACTCAATAAAATCAGAACCTGTAAATTCAATCTGTCCGAAAAAAACATAAGTGCCAAGAAATTCAAAGTTTGCCTTGAATACCATATAGGAAATTGTTTGGGGCCTTGTGAAGGGCTTCAAATGGAAGATGATTATTTAATTGACATTGAGAATAGCAGGCAGATTCTGAAAGGGAAAATTGGTATTGTTAAGAAGACCTATAAGGAACAAATGGAGCGTGCTTCTGAGCAACTTAAATTTGAAGTAGCACAAAATTTCAAGGTTAAACTTGATCTTCTAGATAAGTTTCAATCACGGTCTACCATTGTAAATCAAAAAATCTCGAACATTGACATCTTCACGCTTATCTCTGATGACAAAAGTGCCTTTGTCAACTATTTGAAAATTCAAGAAGGTTCGATAATAAATTCAGAAACAGTAGAAGTAAAAAAGAAATTGGGTGAATCGGATGAGGAAGTTTTGCGCTTTACAATGTTCGACCTACGAAAAAAATACAACAGCGCGAATGCTGAAATACTATCTAATCTAAGCATTGAAGGATGGGAAAGTATTGAAATTGTGACTCCTCAAATAGGCGATAAAAGAAAACTCGTAGAACTATCATTGAAGAATGCACTCTTTTTTAAAAAAGAAAAGAATTCCAAACCAACTAATCAGCCAAATAAGGAAGTGCTCCAAAACTTAATGGATGTCCTTAAACTTCCAGAACTTCCCGTACACATCGAGTGCTTTGACAACTCTAATATGCATGGTACGAATCCGGTAGCCTCAATGGTGTGCTTTAAGAATGGACGACCTTCAAAATCAGATTACAGAAAGTTCAATATTAAAACTGTGGTTGGTCCAGATGATTTTGGTTCTATGAAAGAGATCGTTGGCAGGAGATATCTTCATCTCAAGAAAGAAGAGCTGCCATACCCACAATTAATCGTTATCGATGGAGGAAAGGGTCAGTTGAATGCAGCATGCGATGCACTCAGGGAAGTAGGCGTGTATGGCTCCATCCCAATTATAGGAATTGCCAAAAGGCTAGAGGAGATTTATTTTCCTGAGGATGAAATTCCGGTTCATATCAGCAAGAAGGCGCCTTCATTAAAATTGATTCAACAAGTTAGAGATGAAGCGCATCGTTTTGCCATAACCTTTCATAGACAAAAAAGAAGCAAAAGTTCGCTTCGTTCGGGACTGGATGGGATCAATGGAATTGGAAAAGAAACGAAGAAAAAGCTATTGGTAGAATTCAAGAGTATTAAGCGTATCAAAGCTGCCCGTATAGATGATTTGACAAACTCTGTAGGCAAAGCAAAAGCCAATTTAATTCTAGAGGCCATAAAAAAAGGAGATCTTTGAGACCTCCTTCTTCTAATTATATCAAGTTCATTTTAGTAATCTTTGATACACCGGCAGCTATTTCTATGCCAATCTCCGATGACACTGTGAAAGATCTCTTTGTTCCCTTTTTGAACAGAGATCAAACCAGAGGTATTGTCAGACTTCTTTTCAGAATCCCAGTAGTTACCACTAATTCCAATGTTCTTGAAAACATTCCCTGGATCACCAAAGCCACCTGGGGCTAATTCCATTCCACTCTTACCTCCTTTTTGAAGAGCGATGCCCGCTTCATGGATCCCTCCATACGTTCTAAAAAGTAAGTTCCACTCACTTATTGTTGGTACATGCCATCCTTCAGGGCATGCTTCCACTGCTGCTTTGAAGGTATAAAGACGACCATATGCTTCACAGTATGCAGGTTCGTTCTTGTAGCAAAAAGACTCGGGCACTTCGTAATTTAGATTTTCTGCCATCCAGGTTCGTTTTACGGTCACATCACCTTCAAGCAAAATATCTATGGTAACAGTCTTATAAGCTTTACCATCTCTAGGGTCTGTAAAAGTTCCAGCTTCCTGTGCTGAAGCAAATACAACTGCGCAAATCCATAGGAGGGTAAGTAAGTGTCTAAGTTTTATCATCACGGCGATTAGGTTTCACAAAATTAATACTCCCAGAGTTCAGATTCATACTCCATCAAATCATATTCGTATTTCTGCTGGATTACAATGACACTCATTGGGTCTCTAGCCATTTCTTCACCATATAATTGACGAATATCCAAATCTTGGTCGTTCGATATTTTAGTTATGGGTGCATTAAATAGTCGTAATTCAAAAGCATCACTCATATTTAAATGCTTACCTGGGTTTTGATTATTGTAATATATAGCCTTTTCAGCATATGGCCCCCTAAACAACGCTACTACTTCGTCGTAACTAAAGTGAGCAATCTGCTTTTCAAATCCACCAGGATTGTAGGTAGTTCCAGCATCAGGTGGAAGGTAAAGTGACAATGACTGGATGTAATTATACATTCTGGACCTATTGCGATCAAATATCACTTCTTCTCTAATGTAAAGAATTGAGAATTCTTCTTCCGGTATTGCTAACAGTCTTGGTTCATCTGATTCTGTGTCTGTACTACCAGAGGATTCGTCCGTATTATCATCAAAGCCGCCTGTATTAAAGCCTCCTCCAACAAAAGGGTTTTGCTCTTGCTCAACAGAGATGTTAGATACGAAAATAATGTCCGGCATAAAGTTGATACATGAATCAGATCTGTAAGGAGTTATTAACCCCTCATCAACTGCTTCAATCAAAAGGCGCGAAATTTCACCGTTAAGAGAGAAAAAAGGACTGTTCTGTTTTTCCCTTAAATCCATTCTCCTCCAAACCATTTTCTTAAACAACTGCTGATCTTCCGCTACTACTGGTTTGATAAGAGGTGCCATTTCCTGAGCGTACCCCGTCACTGAGGTAAGAAGAACTAGCACCAATACGTAACCTAATTTTTTCATAACACTGTTTTTGTTTACAACTTATTTTAGAGGAATTGACATGTGTCGTTGGAAACGACCAAAGTCCTCTACTTGCTTTCTAAAGTTCTGTCGTTGTACTTTCTTTATCTCAATCGCGATAATATCTCCTTTTCTTGCATTTCTATTAATCTGTGACAGGTTAATAATATCGCCACCTCTCATAGTTGCTCGCCCAAGTCCGCCACTTACTAACGTCAATTCCGCCTCAGCAACTCTAAACTTTGCATCATTCGGAAGAAATTCTGCAAAGCTAGGATCAGCAACTGCTCTCAATTGTAGTCGCGGTGTCTTGGCAGGTATTCCCTCTTTCATGTTCACCTCACCTTGATCCGTAAATGGAACAATGCTTGGAGCAGGAATAGCTCTAACACCAAATGACCTGGTTCCAATTTCATTTCCATTACTTAGAACAGTCAAATCAAATTTCCTTGCATTAGGAACTAAAGTAACCGATCCTTTAGCTGACCCAGGAATGGCGTCACCACCTTTGGTTCTGTACCTTGGGTTGTATGCATTTCCAAGAGCTGGCACCTGTACATCAATTGCATTACCACAATTCAGATACAGTGCACTTACGGACTGAGATTGAATAGTAATAACAGGTTTGGAAACAAAGTATTCTATTGTACTTGTAAAAGTTGTATCCAATCCTCCACCAAGGGGCACATTAATAGCCGCCTCAAAGGTTTTCTTTGCATTTCCCTCACTGTCATAGCTTCCAGGAGTCGCTGTAAATTCTACTTTACCAATCCCATCTGTAACAGGAATTGTATTCCCATTGTAAGACATTTTGATTTGATCATTCAACCCTGAAGCAGATGCAGCAATAAACATTTCAGCTACATATT
>JANQST010000454.1 GCA_028279155.1 Cyclobacteriaceae bacterium | reverse complement strand
TTTATTTACGGACTATGTGAATACCTATTCGGGGTTACCTGGAATTGTTTTCTGTATGTTTTTTTGGAAAAGTATGGGAAATGTTTCCAGGTTAACTTTTTACATTCTCTTGGCCAGCTTCTTGTCTGATTTCGGTGTGCAAATATTCATAAGATACGTTTACCCAAATAGTTATATAATATCTAATGTTTGGTATATAATTAACTACCTATTGGTATCATGGCTTTTTGTGATTTTGGTGCCAAATCGGAAAATGCTTTTGCTAATCTTAGCAGTAACCTTTGTGGTCGGTACTTTGATTAGTTTTTCGTTTTTCTATTCCTTTTTGGAGTCTAATACCTTTACTAAAACCTTTTCTTCGGTTGTTTTTACAGTAATTTCAATACTAGTATTTCTTGATATACTTAAAGAAAGCCCTTCAAGTAAACTTCTTGACTATCCTGTTTTTTGGATTAACACAGGAATATTTCTGTTCAGTAGTATTTCACTCCTAAGAAATCTTTTCACAAATTATTTGGTGTTTACTGAGTCTGTCTCATGGGAATTAGTTGCTCCAATAGCACTTTTTGCAGTCGTTTTCAACATAGCGAAAAACTTAATGATTTTTTATGCCTTTATTCTTGTTAAAAAAGGCTTCCCCGATTATATCCATCCACCAAATCCTTCAACGGCATGATTGAATCAATAGTCACATTTGTTGTTGTCGGTTCATACATCATGACCTTTCTAAGCATCGCATTCTTAGTGCGCTTCTACCATTCTTATCAGCAAAAGCAACAGGAGTAAGCATGTTGAACTTCCTGGATTTTTGAACCCCCTTGGGTTCACGAGGACTTTGCTTTCAACCTAGCAAAAAACTTATGGTTTTCGCTGCTTTCCTCCTTATCAAGAAGGGCAATAGCGAATATATCAGTGAAATCGAGCAAAGATATGCTTAGTGACACTCTTAGCTGTTGTAATGAGATTCATCATCACCCTTCTAAGTATATTGCATGGCCTAAATAACCAATTCATTGAGTAATCAGCTTATCCTCTTAATAGTTGCAGGCACCGTTGGCCTAATGCTCATGGCGTTTTCGCTCGTGTTTTTCGTCTCGCTTTATAAAAGACGTGTGCTTCAAAACCAATTAAAGGTTAAGGAGATGGAAACACACCATCATCAGGAAATGCTGAAGGCTACATTAACCTCTCAGGAAGAGGAACGAAATCGATTGGGTACTGAATTGCATGACGGTGTAGGTGCACTATTATCCACAATCAAAATGAACCTCCAGGTTTCGCAGCGAAGTAAATCACCTGAAACCATTCCGGATGTCATTGAACACCTCACGGAGGCAATTGGTCTCGTCAGAACAATTTCCCATGAAATGATGCCCATCGTCTTGAAAAAGTATGGCCTTCAAAGAGCAATCGCAGACCTCTTTGAGAAAATAAATAAAAGCGACAAACTCACTGCAAACATCAATGATTGGGAAGAGTTCGAACGAGAAGAAAATGACAATTTGATGATCTATCGAATCATACAGGAATTGACAAACAACAGTTTGAAGCATTCCGAAGCTTCCACCATAGATCTCGATTGTAAAATCGATGAAAATCGGAAAGCCCGAATTGTTTTCAAAGACAATGGAAAAGGTTTTCCTTCGGAAGTTCTTGAAAAGTCAGAAGGAATTGGCCTCTGGAACATATCAAATCGTGCTCAGGCGATCGGAGCAGCTGTTTTTTTTACAAATAATGAATCGGGTGGTGCAAATGTAGAATTAACCATAAATTTAAGCTCCAAAGCGAGAACCAGTACCAGCTAAATGACCTCAGAGAAATTGAATATTCTGGTTGCAGATGATCATACCCTGTTTAGAAAGGGTACAATGATGCTATTGGAAACTTTTGACGAGGTGGACCAAATAGATGATGCGAAGAATGGGAAAGAGGCGCTACAAAAGTTAGATGAAGGTCATTTCGATCTGGTTCTCCTTGATTTGGAAATGCCCGTGATGGATGGGTGGGAGACATCCAAAAAAATTGTTTCCAAATTTCCCAAAACAAAGATCGTGATGATTTCCATGCACGACTCTTTACAAATAATTTCTGATCTTATCGAGATTGGAGTGCATAGCTATCTTCTTAAAAATGCGGATCCGGAGGAAGTTCACAAGGCCATCATTTCTGTTCGTAACAACGATTTTTATTACAATCAATTAGTATCTACTGCGCTAAGAAAGAAAATTCAACGCGAGGGCATTGAAAAGAAATCGGTGCAGAACCGAGGTGATGTAAGTCCAAGGGAAGTAGAAATACTTCAACTGATTTGCCAGGAACTCACCATGAAAGAAATCGGTGAGAAACTTTTCCTAAGTGAACAGACCATTCAGACGCATAGAAAAAACCTCATGAGAAAAACGCAGGCAAAAAACGCAGTTGGACTCGTAAAATTCGCTTTTCAAAACGGAATTGCCTCCTTTTAGGCCACTACCCACTTTTGGGTATACGCATACCTCTTTTACGGTAATTTATTGGCCAAATAAATGAGTTAACTTATTGATTAACAATCACTTAATACTTCTGCTCTACTTCTTGGTTCATTTCGCTGAAAATAAGAACTTATGGAAGTTCTAATTTCATATCATCAATTAATTAAGTAATTGATAAGCTCTTAGGTTGATGGTTAATCTAGAAAATGCATTGGGGACCCAGGGTTTTCGCTTAATCCTTTGGTTTGCCAACTATATCTCACTCACACATAGTGGGTCCCCCGCGTTTTCTGCATAAAATTTTTTTATAAGTAGTAAAGTTCTCCACAAATCCCGCAAAAAAAGGACTCCATAATAGAGTCCTTTTTTTTGTGTCATTTGAGCTGTGAGAAACTACTTTTTATACAGTGCTTTTCCGGCTTCATAATATTTGTCTCCTTCTAACCAAAATGGGGCTTCATCAGAATTTCCAATCAACCGGCTTGAAAGAACGTAGGATCTAAAAAACTTTTCCAGGTATTCATAATCTAAAGTCTCTGGCTCATCGCCTGGTTGGTGATAGTACTTAGTGATCTCTGCGTCGAAAGATGTAAAACCCATGCCAAAAGTTGGTGCAGGAATTCCTTTTGCTGCGAACCGAACATTATCAGAACGATCAAATAAATTCTGCTCGGGGGCTGGATCATCTGTCACTCCAAGCCCAAACGCTTCGCAGGCTTCAGTGATCATATCCTTCGCTGTTGTTCTACCAAGACCTATTACAGTTGCAATAGACGTATCATTGTAACCCCCATTATCTGAGTTAAAGCAGTACACCATTCTTGAAGGATCGATAGGAGAATTATCAATGAAATACTGACTCCCTAACAGGCCTTTTTCCTCTCCGGTAAACAGAACAAACAGTGCAGATCGTTTGGTCGGATATTTTGCCATATTTTCTGCTGCGCTTAATACCGTTACTGTCCCAACAGCATTATCACGGGCACCATTATAAATTGTATCTCCAGAGGCATCTGCGGCACCTATTCCTACATGATCGTAATGAGCGGAATAAACAACAAATTCATTTTTAAGGTTGGGATCAGTTCCCTCAACATAGCCAATTACATTTTTTGAAGTGAACGTTACTTTTTCATTTCCAGCAATGGCCAAGTTTGCTGTTTGTTTCTTCTTAGTAAGATTGGTCAGATCATCCTGATCTCTATTCATCCAGATGTGTGTCAAAGAAGCTCCTTCTTCAGAATCAAGCCCTACCTGGTCACTACCTAGAAATCTTACTAAGATGCTCCATGGCAATTGTGAAGAATTGTATAGTTCAACCAAGGCAATTGCACCTAGTTCTTTCGCTTTTTTTCTTTTTTCCTGAGAAATACCAAACCAGGCTCGCGGATTTTGGTCATTTCCATCGCCACAAAGCGCAACCACGATTTTACCTTCCACTTTTCCTTTCTCAAGATCCTCTGTACTGCCGTATTCTACAAAAACCATTGGCCCCTCCAGGTTTTCTCCTCCGTTCAATAACAAAAAGTCTTCACGAATTAAAAATGATTCCTCTGCAAGAGTTAGTGTTCCAGAAGTGGCTGCCTTTAATGTTCGCAGTGGAACCTCTTGAAAATAAGAGTCCATCCCTTCGGCAGTTGAAACTCCATACTGAATGAACCGGCTCTTAATATATTCTGCTGCAATATCCAATTCCGGCGATCCGGTATCACGTCCCCGAAGTGCGTCGGATGCTAAAAAGCCAATGTGGCTCTTGATGGTTGCCTGATTGACTGTTTCCGCTGTTTTGTCTTTTTCACTTTGTGCAAAGACGTTAATGGATGCAATCAAAAATGTAATGATTAGTGTTTTCCTCATTTCTCAAAATTTTTTGCAAACTAGAAATAAAAAAGGTCAATCCAATCATGAGGACCAACCTTTGGTATATGGTTATTTAGTGAAGTTTAATTCAAAAACTCATAGATCCCGGCAACTCCTTGACCACCTCCGACACATGCGGTTACCATTCCATATTTACTTTTCCTCCGTCTCATTTCGTTGAATAACGTAACTGAAAGTTTAGCTCCTGTGCATCCGAGTGGGTGTGCCAGTGCAATGGCACCTCCATTCACATTCAATTTTTCCATATCAAGGTCCAATCCCCTGATCACACCCAAGGACTGAGCTGCAAACGCTTCGTTCAACTCAATAAGATCAATATCGTTTTGCTTCAATCCTGCTTGTTTCAATGCCTTGGGGACTGCTTCAACAGGGCCAATTCCCATGATTCGAGGGTCGACACCAGCAGCCGTATAACTAACCATTCGTGCAATTGGCTCCAGTTTGTATTCCTTCACCATCTTTTCACTCATAACCATTACGAAAGCTGCTCCATCTGATGTAGGTGAGGAGTTTCCGGCAGTTACCTGGCCACCCTGTTTGAAGGCCGGCTTCAGTTTCGCTAGCCCTTCCATAGAAGTGTCTGGCCTTACACACTCATCCGTATCAACCACAAATTCCTTTTTTTCTCGCTTTCCCTCCTGGTTAACGAATGTTTCTTCCACGCTAACAGGAACAATCTCATCTTTAAATTTTCCATTAGCAATAGCCTTCGCAGCTTTTTGATGAGATTCCATGGCAAACTTATTGGAGTCTTCTGGCGAAATATCAAAATCCTTGGCCACCTCCTCTGCAGTAAGACCCATGTTCAAATAGTACTGTGGGT
>JANQST010000452.1 GCA_028279155.1 Cyclobacteriaceae bacterium | reverse complement strand
GTACTAACTGTAATACAGGCGATGATTACTGCCCCGATTCCAGATAGGGCAAAAACCCACCACTGAATGGCAATATGATAGGAATAATTTTCCAACCATTTGCTTACCAAAACCCATGAAATTGGAATCGCGACAAGGAATCCGATACCTACAAGCTTTAGAAAATCAATGGATACGAGCGACACAACACTTGATATTGAGGCACCCAAGACCTTACGAATCCCGACTTCTTTTACTCTTAAGTGAATACTATAAGTAGCTAATCCAAAGAGACCAAGAGAGGCAATGACAATTGCAAGCAGTGTAAAGAAGTTGAAAATCTTGCTCTGACTGAGGTCTTCATGATATAGATTATCATACCGGTCTGAAAGCAGTTGCATATCAAATGGGTATGACGTATAAGGTGCAATGGTTTCTTCCAGGTAGGCAATAGTCTCCTGGAGGTTTTCAGGTCTTATCTTGAATGATATATATCTGAAAGAGCGGGGACTCCTTCGTTCAATGAACATCGGCTCTATTTCCATGTGCATTGAATGCATGTGAAAATCTTTAATTACTCCGATAACCTCTCGATATTTTAACTCCCAGTCTTCAGTGAACCGCTTTCCGATTGCCTCATGCGGACTCCAACCCATCACTTTGGCTGTGGTCTCATTGATGATACACAGGTTGATGGAATCTTTTAGCTCCCTGGAGAAATTTCTACCGGCAAGTAATTCAATGTCATAAAGATCCAGAAAGTCATATCCAGCTCGCATTTGATAGATATGAAGATCATCATTGGGGTCTCCACCTGGTTCATCATTTACCATCGTACCCTGACGAAGGTTAATTGGCAGGTTTTGAGAGCCAGCTACAGCAAGGATGTTAGGATGATTGAACCATTCACTTTTAAGCACCTCATAGTTGTTAGTTACCTCTCTACTTCGACTTCTAAAAATCAGAATATCTTCTTTTTGAAAACCCAGATCTTTGTTCTGGATAAACTGAAACTGCTGGTTGGCTTCAATTGCACAAATAATCATTGCAATCGAAACGGCATACTGACCAACAATCAGCCATTTTTGAAGTCTACTTTTTGATAATCCTTTGGTTTTCCCCTTTAGTGCATAAATAGGTTGGAGCCTGGATATTAGAAATGCGGGATAGTAACCCGAAAGAATACCAAGGAATAGGACAAGGCTCAAAAGGTACGGAACAGCTGAGATCAACAAGTCAAGATCCGGTTGAAGAGGTCTTTCCAATAGCTCTCCAAACACAGGTAAAGAGATCCATGTGATTGAGATCGAAATAACAATAGCAATGAATGTGAGAAAAGTAGACTCGAATAAAAACTGACACATCAACTGACCTCTTCCGGCTCCAATGGTTTTTCTTAGACCAACTTCTTTTGATCGATTCATTGACCTGGCAATAGCAAGGTTGGTGTAGTTGACAAGAGCTAGAATTAAAATGAGCAGAACGATGATTGAAAAGAGCAATAGTTGTTTTTTGCTGCCTTTTCCAGCGAAATCAAAATTGAATTCCGATTGAAGATGGACATCTTTTAATGCTTCAAACTTGTAGTCCTGTGGATATAACTCCAGATTAATCCAGTACTTTTTAAGCAGGTCTGGCATCTTAGCTTCAAGTAATGAAACATCGCTTCCCTCGTTGAGTGTGAAAAAAGTTTTGAACCCGTTGCTTCTCCACTTTTCCCGGTTCATCTCGTCCTTATACCAATTTCTTCCTTCTATGTTGATCACAAAGTCAAGATTAAAAGTCGAATTTTTTGGTGGGTCTTCTATAACTCCAGTTACCTGATAGATCTGATCTCGCTGAATCAGTTGCTGGCCGATCACATTTTCATCCGCGAAAATTTTTTCTGCAAGTGACTTTGTCAGAACAACGCTTGTTGGATCTTGAAGGGCGGTGAGCGGATCTCCCTCTATAAACTCATAAGGAAACACATGAAAAAAATGCTTATCAGAAAAAATTCCGGACTCGTAATAGAGGTTGTCTTCATTCGTTCCGATCAATGAATTGTACCAATCGAAAACTGTTGCATGATCAACTTCAGGGTATTCGTTTTGCAAAGCTGAGGCAAGAGGCAGTGCAGTTACTGCTGTTTTTTGTTTACCTAAAAAATTATTGCCGGGTGGAGAGTTATAGACCCTGTAGATATTGTCGTAGTTCTCTAGAAATCGATCGTAGGAAAACTCATACCGAATGAATGACAGAATCAATAGAACACATGTGATGCTTAGTGTTAAACCACCGATGTTAATGACTGTATACAATCGCTGCCTCTTTAAATTCCTGACCGTTGTTTTAAAATAGTTTTTAAACATTCCGTATTGGTTGAGTTTTAATGTGCCACTAGCTGGTTTGATTATGTCTTTTCTGAATAGCAGCAACACATCCTTTCTGAAAAGCCAGTCTGCCTTTTTCTTTCCTTTTTCCTTGATCCTTTCTTCATACAATTCCATCAAGTCTCCCTCAATTGGTTTTTGCAATCCTGGATGACAGAACCATCGGAAGAATTTAAGAAATAGTTTTGGTGGACGGGTTGCCATTTTAGTTAGTGACAAATTTTACATCAAGCGCGACATCCGGAATTGATTCCCACATTGCATTGCGGGTTTCCTTAGTGTATTGCATCGCTTTTTTACCAAGCGCAGTGATTTTAAAAAACCTTTTTGGACGGCCTGCACGCTCAGGTGTAGCATCCGAATCATGGGAGCGGAGGTACTCTTTGTCTTCCAATCGCTTCAGTGCTGATTGAAGTGCACCAACACTGACTTTTCGATTGAGTCGGGTTTCAATTTCCTTTTTGATGGAGACGCCGTATGCATTTTCATAGAGGATACCCACG
>JANQST010000150.1 GCA_028279155.1 Cyclobacteriaceae bacterium | reverse complement strand
TTGGACGCTTGTCAAGCCATTCAATTGGCACATCAAAATCTTGTGATTCATCAGGATATCAAGCCTTCCAATATTTTGGTCAACAACCGTGGACAAATCAAATTAACTGATTTCGGTATTGCCCATCTAATGGGTGAAGAAAACGATGAGATTACCAAAGAACAGGATGAGCCATTGTTCACACCCGGATTTGCAAGCCCGGAACAAGTTGACCTCCAGGATGTAGACACCCGAACCGATGTGTACCAATTGGGAAGGGTACTCAAACTGCTGATAGCTGATCTCAAATCACCAGCAGACCTTAAACTTATTGTTTTGCATGCCATCCGTAGCGCTAAGGAGGAGCGCTATCAATCTGTCAATGATTTCATTGCAGACCTTCGAAATTTCCTGGACAAAAGACCACTTTCAATTCGGAGCGGCTGGGGATATCGGGCGGGAAAATACATTAAACGCCACAAGGTTGGTGTTATTTCGGGAGCAGCGATCGCACTCATATTATTGGCTTCTACGACCGTATATGTAATGCGGATCAATCGTGCGAATGAACGAATTCTGTTTGAGAAAAACCTGGCAGAAGGGACTGTCAATCTTTTTCTTAGAATTTTTTCGAATGCGTACCCATCCTATGCCAAGGGAGATACACTCAATGTGTTTCAGTTGCTGGATATTGGTGATAGCCTACTCCAATATTCAAACAGTGATCTACTAAATGGAAGGTTTTCTCAATTAATCGGTGAGATCTATGCCGGTTATAACAGAAGCGCCGAGGCACTTCCCTATTATAGAAAAGCAATCACTCTCCTTAAGAGAGATAGTCTTTTGCTTGAGGACTCCAGGAATATGCTGTTTGCTGCACAGGCTTCTATGGTGGACATGTTTACAAACCTTGGAGAGCTGGATTCTGCTCTCTTTTATCTGAACGAATCAAATAAATATGCTGCCTTAAATAAAAGAGAGCACTTGTATCGTCCGGGCTTATTAGGTCGGATGGCTTGGCTTGAAGTCAATCGGGGGAATCATCAGCGTGCAGATTCCTTATATAGGAAAGCTGTGAACCTCTGGACGAAAGTTAACAGTCCTTTGGGTTTGGCAAATCAAATGGCATTTTACGGAAGGTACCTTAACTATTATGATACGCCAGGAAGAAAAGATCAAATCGACTCCCTTTATAATGCTGCCACAACCATTTTTCTTGAAACAGGACTCGACTCCACAAGAGCAAATGATTATGCTCGTCTTGTAAACTTTGTAGGTCTCTTTAACCTGGACATCAAATCATATGAAATAGCAGGGCAAAGCTTTCAAAAAGCATATGATATCAACAGAAAGCTTTTTGGAATGAAGAATCTTGCGACACTAGATAATCTCAATAACCTGGGTCAGATAATGTTGCTACAGGAGCGATACCAAGAAGCACAAGAAAAGTTCTTGGCTTGCTGGAATGCAGCAAAAGAAATAAACATCCCACTTGGAAGTTCCCTGGTTTACTTTCACAACTATGCCTCGACATTTAATCTATTGGAACAGTATGATCTGGCCCGTCCCAGGTTGGACAGCCTAGTTTCGCTGAGAGAAAAACTCCCTGCCCAGGATTTAGTTCGACTCAACAATGGACGCATTGAACTGGCCCGGGCCTGTATGGGTATGGAAGATTTCGATGAGGCGGAGAAACTGCTTGTTCAGGTTAAGACCACGCATAATGAACAATTAGGTGATGTTGGAAGCATGGATCTAAGAGCTTCCATAGAATTGGTGAAGTTGTATGGAAAAATGGGGTTGGAGGATAAAGCGAAAGAGCTAGCAGATGCCAATCAATCGATGATTATTGAGCGACTTGGACTGGATTCGGAGTTGATTGCTTTGAATGAGGAGGCGTTGGATTGAGGCAAGATCGAAGGTAAAATAAAACCCTTGAAGATTGTGATCAACAAGGGTCTTTGAAAGTACCTCGGGC
>JANQST010000440.1 GCA_028279155.1 Cyclobacteriaceae bacterium | reverse complement strand
CTTTCATACTTGACAAGGCCTTAAGCGTGTCATAAAATGTAGAGTGAGTGAACCAGGATTTGGTCAATGATCGATATGCAGATTCATCCGGAGCAAGCTCCCTGATCATTTGCATATCCGTACGAGCATGGGAAAGCATGTCAACAAAATTGTAAACGATCACATTTAGTGAATTACCCATGAGATTTGCGACGGATTCCGAAAGTTGTTTTCCCTGTTCAGCCTTTAAAATCTTATTGTAGCTGAACTTAGCGTTAATTCCATTTCTTGCAAGATTAGCTTCAATCAATGCATCTTCACTATTGTTTTTTCCTTCATCCGAATCTTCGCCAACCCATAGATCTGGGTACCTTTTCGAGATTTCCAATGGTAACATGCCGCCAAAAAGTGAATTGCGCGCATAAGCGGTAGTTGTAGGAAGTATTGAATAGTAGAATTCTTCTGAATCGAGGGTAAAAAGATCTGAAATTTCAGGTTCAATCATCTTCCACTGATCATATCTCAAATTGTCTATGACAATCAAAAAAACAGGATCTTCACCTAATTCCGGAAAGACCTTTTTCTTCAAAAGTGTATGAGACATCACAGGCCTTGCTGCATCAGGATTACTAATCCAGCTCTCGTAATTGGACGTTATGAATTCGGAAAAAGCTCCATCCGCCTCGGATTTTTGTGTATTCAAAACCTCAACCATGCTTCGATCCTCCGTCTCATCAATTTGAAGCTCCCAGTAAACCAACTTCCGGTAAATCTCCTTCCAGTCGTGATAGTCCTGTGCGTCCATCACATTCATCGCCAATTTTTGAAATTCCTTCTGGTACCCCAGGTTTGTTTTTTCGGAGATGATTCGTTTGTTATCTAAAATTTTCTTTACAGAAAGCAGAATTTGATTGGGATTGAGTGGTTTGATGAGGTAATCTGCAATCTTTGCTCCGATCGCTTCCTCCATGATTTCTTCAGCTTCATTTTTTGTAATCATCACAACGGGCAAACTTGGATGTGTTGATTTGATATAGTTGAGCGTTTCCAACCCTGTCATCCCCGGCATGTTCTCATCCAGGAAAACCAGATCGAATTGGTTGTGATCAATTTCTTCCAACGCATCCGATCCACTATTGACGGGAGTCATGTCGTACCCTTTTTGCTCAAGGAAGAGGATATGAGGTTTGAGTAACTCAATTTCATCATCCGCCCACAAAATCTTATATTTCTGCATTAATAATTTCGGCTTTACATCCAAAGATCAACCCCATAATCCATTTGAACAAAAAGAAAATTCTTAACGATCCTGTATATGGGTTTATCAACATTCCCAATGAGTTGATTTTTGAGATCATTGAACACCCCTATTTTCAGCGGTTGAGGAGAATCAAACAGCTTGGATTGACTGATTACGTCTATCCCGGAGCACTGCACACCAGGTTCCATCATGCACTTGGCGCCATGCATCTGATGAGTAGAGCTTTGCAATCACTGGAAAGCAAGGGCCATAGTATTTCAAAAGAGGAGTACGATGCAGCACTGATTGCTATTTTACTTCATGACGTTGGACACGGACCATTCTCCCACACACTTGAGTTTTCATTGTTCAATGATGTAACACATGAGCAATTGAGTGTCTGGATGATGGAACGATTGAACCAAGAAATGAACAAAGCCCTTGATCTTGCTATTCAGATCTTTCAAGGAAAATACCATCGTCCGTTCTTTAATCAATTAGTCTCCAGCCAACTAGATCTTGATCGCCTGGACTACTTGAAAAGAGACAGCTATTTCACGGGGGTCCATGAAGGAATGGTTGGATCCGAGCGCATCATCAAAATGCTGGAACTTCATGAAGACAAACTGGTAGTTGAGGAAAAGGGCATTTACAGCATAGAGAATTTTTTGAATGCACGGCGATTGATGTATTGGCAAGTATACCTGCATAAAGTGGCTGTTTCAGCTGAGGTGATGCTCATTGAAATTATCAAAAGAGTAAAAGAGTTGGCCCAGTCGGGCGTCCATGTCCAAGCCACACCAGCACTATCTATTTTCCTTGAAAGAAATATTACAACAAAGGATTTCGTAGAGGATGAAGATATCATTGAGATTTACACACTCTTGGATGATGGCGACATTTGGGGATCTCTTAAGTTTTGGCCAAATCACGATGATCTGATTTTGAGAAACCTGAGTGAAATGTTACTCAGGAGAAAGTTGTTCAAAATAGAATTTTCTAATGAGGATTTTGATAAAGAAGTGGTGGAATCCCTCAATGAAAAAGTCATTTCGCAATACAATATCAAACCTGAACAATCGAATTACTTTGTAAAAAAGGGTGCGGTGAGTAATGCAGCGTACATTGCGACCGGTGGAACCATTGATATATTGAAGAAAAATGGTGAAGTAGTGGATGTTGCAGAAGCAACTGATCTCCCCAACATTAAAGCGTTGAGCCAAATTGTGAAGAAGTACTATTTATGTGCACCGAAGATGGTCTTTAGTGATGTGTAGATTGGTTGATTAGTTAATTAGTATTGCACAAGGAAAAGATTCACGCAATTAATGCAGATATCAGGTCAAAATCTAGGTAAGAAGTTTGGGAAAAACTGGGTTTTTAGAAGCTTGAATGTAGATATAAATCCTGGTGATTTTGTTGCCTTGACTGGTCCAAACGGATCAGGAAAATCGACCTTATTACAAATACTTTCAGGGTATTTATCTCCATCCGAAGGAGCACTTTTTCATGATGGAAAAACCCCTGACCCGGATGATTTCAAGCTGATCGGTTTCACAAGTCCATATGTGGAGTTTCCGGAAGAAATGACTTTAACTGAATTCCTGAGATTTCATTCGACTTTTAGGAAGCAACTGTTTTCCAATGAAGAAATAGGTAAAAAGTCTCAACTGCCTTTAAATAAGCGGATTTCCGATTTTTCAACAGGAATGAAGCAGCGCGTGCAGCTATGTACTGCTTTTTACTTTGAAAATGAAGCGGTTTTTATGGATGAACCCACATCCAACCTTGATGAACAAGGGTTTGAATGGTGGAAAAACGAGTTGTTAAAAAGAGACCAAAACATCCCTTTAATTCTGGCAAGTAATCAAAGACGTGAAATTGAGTTATCAAATACGGTTGTCTCCTTAAAAGACAAAAATCTCTTATAATAATTACACTTTCTCCGCGTTACCTATCAATAAAGTCAAAAATTGTTCTACATTTACATGTCTTAAACTTAAAACGACACATTTCTCTCTAACTATGAAAAAATTATCAAACTTACTAGCTGCCTTAGTTTTTGTTTCCTTAGTTATTTTCATTAGTTGTACAAGTGATAGTGGTACCCCTGACCCTGTAGATCCCCTGGAAACCCAGGCGGAATTGTTGACTGGAACATGGACCACTACAGCTAACCAAGTTTTGTATCAAGGTTCACCAAGCACTGATGGTGATTGGAGCAATTTCACGCTAACAATCAGCAATGCGACCACTGCTGGAGGAAGTTATGCAACTGGTGGCGTACCAGCTGGATTTGAGGATGTTTGGGGTAGTGGTACATGGACATTTGCAAATGACCAAGGTACTGTAGTTACCCGTTCAGGTACTGCCGGTAACGTTGATATTACTGTCGTGGTTTCTGCGAATTCACTTCAACTGGATTTCAATAATACTGGTACTCTTGGTAGAACCAATGGAATTGAAGGTACATGGAGATTCACCATGAGTAAGTAAGAACACCAATTAAAGATTCAAAAACCGCTTAGAGTTGTCTAAGCGGTTTTTTTAATGTTCATACTTACTTCACCCAAATTTTATACTTAAGCACATTAAATCGTATCTTTGTGCTCGAAATGCTCATTGAAGAAAAGTACTTCAAACAAGACAAAAACTACCTTCTAAAGTCTGTACAGGCTTTTTCCAAGGAATCTTTGCTCAATGAGTGGACTCAGCAATTGTTCGTTTCCTACAATATTCAACACAATCCCATGGGTCTTGAAGATGATTTCATCCTTGCCCTAAGAAAACAGATTCAGAGAGGAAAGAAGCTTCTTGAAGATAACTATGACATTCTCTCGGCTATCTATAGGTTTCATCACAGTGATAACCAATTAGAATTCAACTGGGATGGCAGATCACATATGGAAACATATGATGAAGAGTGGAAAGCAAAGTACAGAGCGTGGATTGTCACACTTTCAGAAATAAAGGAGGTTCAGCGGCCTGTTGTGAAGTATGCAACACAGGAAGGTGGAATAAACAGTGAATTTCTGGAGATGTCAATCAGAAAAGCTATTTTAAGCCACTTTGGTGTAAGGCTTAGGTCTCACACGCTATACCAGCTCAGTGCTTGATCTTACACACTTTGCAAAACTTCTGCTTGCCCACCGGACGCTTTTTAGGCTTTTTCTTGTGACCAAAATAAGTAGGATCTTTGTAGCGGGGTTTATCTGCTAATTTTTCCTCTTTGGCCTTCTGCTTGTAAACTTTCTGGAGTCGGTCCCGAAATTCGGCTACTTCGTCCTTCCCCTGTTTCTTTTGTTTTTTCTTCAGGAAAGCAAAGGCACCTTTCTTTTCCTTCTTTGATGCCTGATAAGTAGGTCGCGGAGGCTTGGGAGCTTCAGTACTTCGTGTATTTTGGGAATAAGAGACAAAAGCAATGAAGAAAATAAGCAAAAAGCCTATAAATCTATTCATAACACACATTTCAAGTATAAACGGGTAAGAATTTGATTATTGTTCAAATATATTGGATCATTTATTGCTAAATAGTGTTAAGCGGAAATTACATGCATCATTAGTCCGCGTTAAAGCCTTAATTTGCAGAGAATTTTGAATTTATGAGATCATTCCTTTTATCCATTGTACTGATCAGTTGTTTAAATGCCACCGCACAGATTGTGAGGGAATCTGAACTTCTAAGAAGAATGGATAATGGAAAAGATCTGATGGATGTCGGAAAGTATGACAGTGCCCAGGTGGAGTTTCATTTTGTTCTAGAGAATATGAAAAAGCTCCCATCTGAAATGGCCTATTATTTTGGGCGAAACTCCTACCACATTGAAAAATACAAACAGAGCATCAACTGGCTGAATAAGTACATCCAGTTGAAAGGAACCAAGGGCCGATTCTATGAGAGTGCGATTCGTTACTTACAACTAGCCGAAGATGAATACATCAAACTTCGAAGAGGTCAGGTAAAGAGGTTGGAAGATGATCTGGAAAATTCCAATTATGATTGTGGAGGCCTGGAAAAGATGCTATGTCCTGTTTGTCACGGATCTGGAGTAGTAATCAGTGCCGGAACATTTGATCAAGTGTACAAAACCTGTCCTTACTCTGCTGGTGAGGGATATCTTTCTTGTGAGGAATTCAATCTTTTTATGCGGGGCGAAATGGAGCCAAAGTTGAAGAATTAGTTACGAATTGCTAATTAATCAAGAAAGTCTGTCTCGATAATCTTTGTAGCTAAATTCCCGAACTAGTTCAAACGATCCATTCTCTCTTTTAATTCCAATGGACGGATGCTTCACTCCATTAAACATCGTTGTTTTTACCATCGTGTAGTGCATCATGTCTTCAAAGGTTAGCCTATCTCCTGGTTTCAAATCTTCTTCAAACCAGTATGCTTCCAGGTAATCTCCTGCTAAGCAGCTAACCCCTCCTATCCGGTATGGTTTCCAATTATTTTTCTCACTGTTTGAAGCATTGGAAATCGTAGGTCTGTATGGCATTTCAAGACAATCGGGCATGTGACAGGTAAAAGAAGCATCAATGATTGCGGTTTTGACTCCTCCATTATCAACAATATCCAGGACGGTCGTTTCAAGAGTACCTGTTTCCCAAGCAAATGCACTACCGGGTTCGAGAATTACATCTACTTTGTGGTCATCCTTGAACTTTCGAAGTAAGGAAATCAGATGATCAATGTCGTATCCTTCTTTGGTCATCAAATGACCGCCGCCCATATTCACCCATTTAATCTGATCAAGAAAATGTCCAAATTTCGAAACAAAGTTTTCCAATACTTTTTCCAATGATCTTGAGTCAGATTCGCACAGCACATGAAAGTGAAGACCTTCTGCTCCTTTAGGAAGGTGTTTCAAATTACTAGCTAAAACGCCTAATCTTGACTGGGGAGATGACGGATTGTACAAATCCTTTTCAACATCAGACCATTCGGGATTGACTCGCAACCCAATGCTTACTTTTTCAGAAATTTGGCCAACAAACTTCTCATATTGACTGACAGAATTAAAAGTGATGTGAGAAGATCTTTTAACAATCTCCTCGAACTCATTGGGATCATATGCAACACAATAGGTGTGCGCCCTCGTCTTCATGTGTTCCTCGCAGAGCAAAACTTCGTTCAAGGAACTTGCGGTTGCCCCATTTATGTATTCCCTAACTATTGGAAAGGCACTCCACATTGAAAATCCCTTGAAGGCCAGGATGATCTGAATTTCCGCTTCTCTTTTTACACGATCAATCAGTTCTAGATTCTGAATCAGCTTTTTCTCATCTAAAACAAAGCAAGGCGTAGGAATATTAGAGGTATCGCTCACGGATCACTTCTAGATGGTGCAAAAGGTGTCCAGATATAACGTAACCTAAAATTTCGACAGTGAATTCAACTCCGCTCGCTATTCCGGTTCTTTTTAAGTCTTCTTCTGTTAAGGACGTAAACAAACTAATGGTGGAATACCTGGTGGAAGTGAACTCACTCATTAGATCCTGGATATCTCTTCGGTCAGCTGAAGCTGTTTGAGCATAGTCATCTTGCTCAAAACCAGGTAGTTCGATTTTGTCATTTCTTGCAAACCGCATTGCGCGGTAACAAAAGACACGCTCCGCGTCGATTATATGTTGAATTAAATCCTTTACACTCCATTTACCTTCTTCGTATCTATGTTCCGCTTTTTCGTTAGAAAAAGTATTAAGCAGGTAATTGAAGTCTTTGGCACTGGATTGAAGTTGCTCTACAACAGTTTCGCCCTGCAAGAACCTCACATAGGTTCTATAAAATTCAGGTACTTGGTTTATATTAATTTTCATATCCGAAAGCTAATCCATTTCCAAATCTATTCCAGTTTCTTCATGCCAGGTCAATCCCGAAGCAGCTAATTTCTCCAGAAATGGGTCAGGATTAAATTCTTCCACATTAAATACCCCACTACCCGACCATTGATTGGTCAATACCATATAGGCTCCGGTCATTGCCGGGACACCTGTTGTATAAGAAACCCCCTGAGCACCTGTCTCTTTGAAAGCAGCCTCATGACTACAATTGTTCCAGATGTAATACGTTTTTTCTTCGCCATCTTTCACTCCCTTGATACGGCATCCAATGGAGGTTTCACCTTCATAATTTTCGCCAAGCTTACCCGGATCAGGGAGAACCGCCTTCAGAAATTGCAGGGGAACGATTTCCTTTCCTTCGTAATTAATGGGATCAATACCTGCCATTCCGATGTTCTGGATCACTCTTAAATGTGTCAAGTATTCATCTCCAAAAGTCATCCAAAACCTGGCACGTTTTATTGATGGATAGTTTTTAACCAAAGACTCCAACTCTTCATGATAAATCAGGTATGACTTTCTTGGTCCTATTTCCGGATAGTTCAGCATTTTGGAGATCTCATGCGGTTCAGTATAGACCCAATCTCCGTTCTCCCAATATTTTCCTTTCTGAGTGACTTCCCTGATATTGATTTCAGGATTAAAATTGGTAGCAAATGCTTTTCCATGGTCACCTGCATTGCAATCAACAATGTCTAGGTAATTGATCTCATCAAAATGATGTTTTGCTGCCCGTGAAGTAAAAACACCTGTAACACCAGGATCAAACCCGCATCCCAGAACAGCCAGCAGGTTGGCCTTCTTAAATCGTTCTTGATATTCCCATTGCCACTTGTATTCGAATTTTGCTTCCTCAGGCGGTTCGTAATTCGCTGTGTCGAGGTAATGCACACCACATTCCAGGCAGGCATCCATAATTGTAAGGTCTTGATATGGAAGCGCAACATTAATTACAAGCACAGGCTTGTGCTTTTTAAACAACTCGATTACCTGATCTACTTCATCAGCATCAACCTGATCGGTTTCGATATCAATGTTCAAGTCACTTTTAACGGCTGAAGCTATGGCATCACATCTCGATTTGGTACGTGAGGCCAATACAATTTCAGTAAAAACATCAGAATTTTGGGCGCACTTATAAGCAGTGACTCTACCTACTCCTCCTGCACCAATAATCACAATTTTGGACATTTCCTTTTTTAAGAATTTAGCCCAAAGTTAGTATGAACATCAAATACTTTAGAGGATGAAACGGTAGGTATACTTGATAAGGAAAGTATTAGTCGTTTCAAGGTTTCCAAGCTGGGAACGTAGGTTTCGAAAGCTATTGTCCTCAAGTTGATCATTGAATGATCCATTGCTCGACCAAACAGCAAACAACGTAGATCCGGGTATGTATTCCCATCTCAATACAAAATTTGATCTGAACTGAACGGAGTTAAAATCAGGATCTGAAAAGGTATAGTCTGCAGAAGTTCCACCGGATTCGAAGACTTCATATTCCTCCTCTTGCTCATTGAACATTACTTCGCTCGAATCAAAGATTCTGAACCGATCGTTGTAGTTTTCCGAATTCGCCAAATGTACTTTTTTGAACTCCGAGTATTCCCCAGTAGCTAAGAATGGCTGTCCCCAAAACTCCAATGTGAGGTTTGGCGTGATGTTGTAGTTGGCTCTCATTGACATTCGGTAGGTTGTTTGCTCCACCCTTCCAAGTAAGTATTGGGTATCACCATTATAATCAATTTGATCTATGTACTGAAGGTCGTTCCTTCTCCAACTTACATTTGGAGATAAAGAGATTCTCAACGCATCTGTAGGTCGTAAGGTCAAATTGAAATTCATCCCGGTCCCCTGAGAAAAATCTTCATTACCCCAATTGTACCAATTGCTGAATGATACACGAACATTTTTTTGATTGTTCGTGCCTATCCAATACCACCAATTCAATTCACCAGGATAGGTGATGGATGGACCTCCTCGAAGATCAGCATTTGAAACCTGTGTCCCACCAATATACATACCTGAACCCGCACGCCAGTAATTCTGAAATTCAAGGTTAATGTTGAGGTCACCCCCAGTTCCGGTTGTCACTCCTCCAAAATCAAGGTTTCGTTCATAGTAGAAATTATACTGCTGCGATCGAAATAATTTGGTGGGCTTTGTTACTCGATACTGTGTCCATCCCCAGTTATTGATGTTGTCCGTTTGCACCAAAAACCCGGAATCATTCAATTCCAATTCAGGTGACCTGTAGTTGGTGCCGAGTGACCATCGCCAGTTCCCGCTTCGTTTTCCAAAAGAAAATGTAGCAGCACTTCCTACCAATGTGGTCAAAGTTGAATCTACATCCTTGTGATTGTTATTCGTTCGTTGAAAAAATCGTTCAGAGGCAGTTTGTGTTTCGTAAATCGCTCCTTCAGTTCCGGTTACTCTGCTGAACATGTACTTAAAAGTGAAACCATAGGCTCTATCCTTAAAGTTGTGATTAATATCAACTCCGCCGCTTTGTGCATTGTCATGAAGCAATTCCAGGTCGTTCCCCCTGTTGTTGATTCGATTCATGTTCGTAATCATGGCTCCAACAACAGTTTTTCCCTCGTTAATGTCCTGCTGTGCCCTTGCCACTAAAAAGTTGGTAAAAGGAGCCACTCTTTCCTTTCCTCGCGTTCCATCTTCGTAGATCACATCTGCCTTTGCCCTATTTGTGACTGACTCCAGCAATCCCCACGAAAATCCTTTGGCATTCTTGCCAGTGATCTTTGCGGCACCAAGAATTCTGGTCTGATTGGGTCTGTCGGAGTATTCTACATTATCACCCAGTGAGCCCTGCGGGCGACCGCCAATTCTCCTTGAGTAGAATAAGTTGTTCTGCCCGCCGCTGGTGGGA
>JANQST010000429.1 GCA_028279155.1 Cyclobacteriaceae bacterium | reverse complement strand
AGCCTCAAGGCAGAGGAAAAAAGATCGGGTCATCAGCTGTAAAACAGTATGCATCAAAAGCGGGGCTTCCGATTTTGCAACCAACAAATCTTAAATCTCCGGAATTCCTTGAAGAGCTTCGATCATACAATGCTGACCTACAAATTGTCGTAGCATTCCGCATGTTGCCAGAAGTAGTTTGGAACATGCCAAAACTGGGCACTTTCAATTTACATGCATCACTTTTGCCCCAGTATAGAGGTGCAGCGCCAATCAACTGGGCCATTATAAATGGAGAGACTGAAACCGGTGTCACAACATTTTTTCTAAAACATGAAATCGATACAGGCGAGATCATTTTCCAGGAAAAAGAACCAATTCATGAGTCAGACACCGTCGGAACGCTTTATGACCGCCTAATGAAAAAAGGAGGCGAACTGGTTGTTAAAACCACTCGGGCCATAGCTGAAAACAATTATTCCCTCACAGCCCAAACAAGTGATAAGCTACTGAAATCTGCGCCTAAAATATTCAAAGAGGATTGTAAAATAGATTGGGATCAACCAAGTACATCAGTTCGAAATTTCATTCGTGGTTTGTCTCCTTATCCTTCAGCCTGGACCACACTGGATGGTAAAGTCTTAAAAGTTTTCAATGTAGCTGAATCCAAAGAAGAGAGCAGAAAAAGTTTGGCCGAAATTGAATCTGATTCCAAAACGTATATTCGAGTGAAAACAAAGGATAAGTCATTGGACATTTTGGAGCTTCAGCTGGAAGGTAAAAAGAAAATGATGGTAGAGGAATTCTTGAGGGGTTATCAATTTAACGAAAAAGTGAAATGATCATATCAATGATAGCTGCGATGGGCAGTAACCGCGTAATTGGAAAAGACAATGATATCCCCTGGCACTTACCTGATGATTTTAGATTTTTCAAGGATACCACTCGACATCACCATGTGATCATGGGTAGAAAAAACTGGGAGTCCCTACCTCCAAAATTTCAACCACTCCCCGATCGGCCCAATTTTGTGATCACTCGTCAGGAAAACTACTCTGCTGAGGGTGCCACCATCTTTAAATCTTTAGAGGATGCACTCACCAAAGCAAGCGAAATGGGAGAAAAAGAAGCTTTCATAATAGGTGGTGGTGAGATCTATCGAATGGGACTGACGCTTGCGGAAAAAATTTATTTAACCGAAATTAATGGTGCATTTCAAGGTCAGACCACTTTCCCGGACTTTGATAAGGAACAGTGGCAGGAAATCTCAAGAGAGCATCACGGTACAGATGATCGACATGCGTATTCCTTTGATTTTGTTGTGTATAAAAAGAAGTAAGCCATGGATTTATATTCTCACAAAAAGACACTTAGCATCATCCATATTTGTTATGGAGCTCTCTATACCGTTATTTTTCTGATTATAGCTGGTCTATTTACCGCGTTCTTTCCGTTTATCGAAACAGCCATTATTGAGGAAGAAGGCCGAGAGGCCAGGTGGATCCTTCCGCTTGTTGGTACTGTAGTAAAATCAATCTTGTTTTTTCTATTTGTGTTTGCGGCTTTACCCTCAATTATCGGTGGAATAGCTACACTGCAAGGTAAAAAGTGGGGAATGATTTTTTTGATGATTGCAGGATGTCTTTCGATCTTCAGCTTTCCAATTGGTACAGCAATAGGAGCCTACACCATTTATGTATTTATAGAAGACAATAAGCAAAAGGAATGACCAAGGTTGCCGATAAGGTCATTTGGCTTACAGGAGCGTCTTCCGGTATTGGTGAAGCACTAGCTCTAAATCTCTCACAAAAAAAGTTAAAGCTAATACTTTCGGCCAGGCGCAAAGAAGAATTAGAAAGGGTACAAAAAGCTTGTTCGAATGGTTTGGCCGACATCAAGATACTTCCGCTTGATCTTGAAGAAAATTCAATGCTCAAACAAAAAGCAGAAGAAGCACAAGCTCTTTTTGGTTCAATAGATATTTTGATCAACAATGCAGGAATAAGTCAACGGGACCAGATTATCAACACATCTCCAGAAGTAGATAGACGACTAATGGAGATCAACTATTTCGGAACGATTGCACTTTCTAAATTTCTTCTTCCTCAAATGATCGAAAGAAAGTGCGGGCATCATGTGACGATTACTAGCATCGTCGGTGTGTTGAATACACCTTTCCGTTCAGCTTACGGTGCTTCTAAACATGCTCTTCATGGGTTTTATGATGTACTGAGGGCCGAACATCATAAAGACAACATAAAAGTAACGCTGATTTTACCTGGGTACATCAAAACCAATATTTCATATAATGCATTGATGGGAGACGGAAATCCTCAAAACAAAATGGACGCTGCACAAGATAAAGGTATGTCCGCCGATAAATGCGCCCGATTGATCGTAAAAGCCATCGAATCAAACAAACAAGAGGCGTATATTGCTGGAGCCAGGGAAAAATTAGGAATATATTTAAAACGATTCTGGCCAAAAGCCGCATCCATTGCCATTAGAAAATTGAGCGTTACGTAAGATTCAAGAGGATGAGAGCAGTTCTCACGCATTTGATATTAGTTCTTCTTATTCTTTCTTCACATTCTCAGAGAAGATACCAACTTCCCAATGGGATTTCGGAAGAAGAAATCAATTCAGAGTGGATCATAGTAAAAATAAAAGGAGATGGCTCTGATTTCGAAAACCTTCCAAACGAAGTTAGATTGCTTCATAAAACAAGCCCCGGACAGTCATCAATCCTGGATGGAGTTTGTAAAATAAAAGTTGATCAAGGACAAGATCCAGTTCAGCTAATCAATCAATTGCTGAAAAATCAAAATGTAGTTTATGCAGAACCAATTTTATCTTATCAACCGCTTTATACTCCTTCCGATCCGGCTAATGGATCTGATCAAAGCTACCTTGATCAAATAAGCGCATATGATGCCTGGGACATTACCCGGGGCGATGACGACATCATAATAGGCATTATCGATACCGGGGTTGACATTGATCACGAAGATCTTTCATCCAATATATGGATTAATGAAGCTGATCCTATCGATGGAATAGATAATGATAATAATGGGTATATCGATGACTACCAGGGTTATGACTTTGCTGATGGTGACAATGATCCTAATGCGGATGGTAATCCACATGGAACCAGGGTGGCGGGTGTGGCAGGTGCCACTACCGACAATGCGATTGGAATGTCAAGTATCGGTTTCAATTCAAAAATAGCCGCACTCAAGGGATTCACCACCTCAGGTACAATCTCTATAAATCTCTTTGATGCAATTATTTATGCTGCGAACATGGGAATGCAGGTTCTCAATCTCTCATGGGGTTCTGTCAGGGAGCCTTTACAATCAGAACAAGACATTCTTAATTATGCGGTACTTGAAAAAGATGTGGTAGTAGCTGTTTCCGCTGGTAACGATGGTGCCAAAGCAAATCCGGAAGCTTTGTTTTATCCAGCAAGCTACAATAATGTACTTTCTGTTGCTGCAGTTGACGACAATGATAATAAGTTTTCTACTTCGACCTTCAACTATTTAGTGGACTTAGCTGCTCCGGGTGTATCACTTTATTCCACAGTCAACAACGACGCATATGGGACACAGTCAGGTACCTCATTCGCATCCCCACTTGTGGCTGGAGCTGCCGCTCTTGTAAGAGATGCCTTTCCTGACCTGAATGCACTGCAAGTAATGGAGAAAGTACGAGTGAGTTCAGATGATATTTATGGAATTGGAACTAATTCTACTTTTGACGGGAAGCTTGGTTTTGGAAGGTTAAATGCTTTTACCGCCGTTTCTCAAGATGATCTCAAATCGGTACGAGTTACAAGTTTCAATGCTCAAACACCATACAGCAACAATTTATTCTATGGTGATTCTGTATTTCTAACTACTGGATTGACGAATTATCTCTCTTCCATTGACGAAACACAAGTCACCATATCTTCTCCTGAAGGAGATTTTACCGTAATCGAGGGGACTGATTCTCAGTCCAGTTTGAATACACTTGAGGAAGGTGAGGTTTCATTTTCAATTGTGCTAAACGAAGACCTGGCCCCTGAAACGCCAGTATTTGTACGGTTGGATTATATGGATGGTGCTTATGCAGACTTTCAATTCATCCAGCTCAAAACCTCTGCAGATCATTTCGATTTCGGATCAAACTTAAAAATGACCATCGCAGGAAATGGGAATCTCGGATACGGTGACGAATTCTTTCATCAGGGAATCGGTGCATCATTTAACGAAAGTACCGTTTTGCAATATGCAGGTATAATGACGGCTGATTCAGAATCGACCGTGACAGATAATTTTCTAACTAACTATCCGCTTGAACATAGAGCCCAGGATTTTAACTCAGTTACCAACTACAAATTATTCGATCATCCGGCAGCCGATCAATTTGGCTATTCAGAATTTGAAGATCCTGTCAACAACCTGATCATAGAACAATCTAGCTATGCCTGGACTGGGACAGACTACCTAATACTTCGCTATAGGGTTATAAATAATTCAGCAACTCCTCACAGTGATGTTACCATTGGTTTTTTTGCTGATTTTGATCTTGATGATTTAACAAAAAACAGAGCTGCTTACGATGGGGTCAATGACTACATGTTCACAAGCAACATGAACGAAACCGAGTTTGCGGCTACCAAAATAATTGCCAATGGAACAATTGGATATTCCGCGCTTGATGTTGATAATCAAAATGGAAATGATTTTGATGTCGAGACAGATTTTAGTGATGCAAACAAGTATGACTTTCTAAAGAACCAACTATTAGCTACAGCCGGTGATCTTGGGGATGGAAATGATGTGGCCATGCTCAATGGAATGACCATAGATCATATTGATGCATTTGAGAGTGAATACTTTACGGTCATAATAGCAGCAGCATCCTCCAGAGCTGATCTTGAAACAGAACTAACCAATGCAGAGGAAAAACTAGATGAAGTCCTTGCAAATCCGCGCATATTGGGATCCGTGTTTAGCTGCGATAGTGACGTGAGCATTGATCCGGCAGCTGGCGATACGTATCGGTTTTTTGAGGATCCAGAAGGAACAATTCTTCTACAAGAAGGTACCACTTTCAGCACCGGCTCAATTGTTAATGACACAGCGTTCTATGTTCAGAATTTGGACGGAACATATGCTACAGACATTTTTCAAATACCCGTAAAACTCATCGAAGAAGTTGCCGATTTCTCAATAGAACCAGACACGTTGTATTTAGATCATGAAACCAATGTTGTTTCTTTCACAGACCAAAGTTTTCTCGCCACAAGTTGGAGTTGGGATTTTGATCAAGGGACAACCTCTTCTCTTGAAAATCCATCGCTTTCCTTCACCCAAACAGGAGAATATGAAATTTCACTATCCATCGTCAATGAATCTGGATGTACGGATAGTGCAATCAAAACGCTAGTTGTTGCAGATCGTCCTGCAAGTCCTGTTTTCAATTCATTTACTATCTGTCCTGGAGATTTCATTACACTCTCAGATCCTTCGGCAGATTTTCTACGAGTTTTTGACACCAATGAAAGTGAGAATCACTTGTACCAGGGCACTGATTTATCTGTGGGTCCATTTTTTGAAGATGAGACACTCTATGTAAGTGGAGTTTACGGTCAATTCGAAAGTCTTAGAAACCCTGTCGAAATTGCTGTAGAAGAAATCTCAACCGATTTCACCATTGAAATTGATACCAATTCTACTGCTCACCAAATTCTTGTAATAGCTCCTGAGAATGCTGAAAACATCGAGTGGTTTGTTAATGATGCAACTATGGGAAGCGAAAATCAAATCGTAATCGATTCTGCAAACCTTGAAGTTACCATTCGATTGGATCAAACCAACTCCAACGACTGCTCAGTTAGCGAGGAAAAGATTTTTGTTTTTAGCAGTTCAAGTATCCCTAGCCAACAGGATGTAAACTTTTGCAAGAATGATGATCCCCTACTCAAACCACAAAATGGAGAAATATTTGGTTTCTACTCTGATGCAGAACTTACCAATCTTATTAAAAAGGGAACTGAATTGTTGGTCACAGAAAACATGAAGGTTTTCGTTGTGGGTCTTGATGATGGTTTGCCCAGCGACCCGCGCGAAGTGAACATTTCCTTTGAAGAATTTGAATTGGAAATTGTCAGCAATTCTGAAAAGATTGGTGATAAACAAAAGGTAACTCTAGCGACAGATCCGGTTGATGGCATTATCCAATATAAATGGTACATAGATGGAGTCCAGTCGGCAAACAATTCTGATCCTGTTTTTGTCCTCGATGAGGATATGTATGAAATAGTTGTTGAAATAGTCAATGAAAATGGTTGTGGACACAGTGACACAATTCAACTAGATCTTGTTCCCCCACTCGGCCTTGATGATTCTTCACTGGTTGATATTTATCCAAACCCATCTGAAGGCGCGATCACGTTTACATCATCAATTAAAATTGAGACTGTTACCATTTGGGATATGGCAGGAAATTATATCTTTGAGATTAACGAAATAGATAGCACCATCGACATTAGCCAGCTTACTTCTGGGATATATCTATTAAAAGTAAAAACGAACGAAGGAGTCTTTAGCAAAAAGCTAATCATGAAGTAGACTTCTGCGGAACTGGCGAAATATGAAAAAATTATTAATCCTACTAAGCTTAGTCTTTGTAAATCTTGTATACGCTCAAAAAGGCGATTTTCTACTCACTCATCATTTTCCTTCTCAACCCAATATTGACAATACTAATTTTGAAATAATTAGCGATAAAAACGGACTCATTTGTCTCGCCAACAGAGCAGGTGTATTAGCTTATGATGGTGATACATGGGATTACTTTCAAACCCCATCGGCGGCTCTTTCGATCGATACTGATCTTACTAACACCATCTATGTCGGTAGCATTGGTTCCTTTGGAAAAATTGATTTCAAAGAAAATGAAATCACCTATCACAACTTACTTGAGAACGATACCATTAACGACCTTTTCTTTCAAACCAAAAGTTTCGGTGATTATGTATACTACCTGGGAAATCAAAACCTGGGTATATATAATCTGACGACAGGTGAAGTACTTTTAAAAAGCGGAGATTTTGTAAATCTATTTCAAATTGAAAATGAACTTTTCATCAATACCCAGGATCAATCATTTAAAGTTATCGAGGATTCTCTGCACGGCCATGAGATGAAAATTCAGGTTTCATCTACTAATCACCGTGAAGGTCGACCTCCATTACTAGTTGATTTCGACGGACAGATTTACGCCTGGCAAGATCGCGCTATAAGTATCGCGCATAACAAACTAATTGAGGACAATGGATATGAGATTGAAGAGGCTAAATGGATAAATGATTCGTTAATTTCATGTTCTACCTTTTCGAATGGAGTAATATTCCTCAACTACAACAGTTTGGAATACATTGAGGTAACCGA
>JANQST010000405.1 GCA_028279155.1 Cyclobacteriaceae bacterium | reverse complement strand
ATGGTTGAGTTAATGGGTTCTGATGAAACTTCTACAGAGACGATTCAATTTGCCAAGGACTGGAGTAAAGCAATCGGAATGATTTGCATACATGTACAAAAAGAGCAATTGGGATATTCCTTCAATCGCTTGTGGCGAGTAATCAAAAAGGAGACGCTGAGGCAGCTGGATCAGGGATTTACCACTCCTGAAGACATTGATAAAGCTTGGATGCTCAGCTTCGGAACCGATATAGGACCATGTGGAATTATGGATGAGGTTGGATTACATACCGTTTTGTCGATTGAGAATATCTATTATCAAAAGAGTAGAGACGAATCAGATAAGCCTCCCAAAATACTTGAGCAGATGGTTGGAGATGGAAAACTGGGAACATTAAGAGGAGAGGGATTTTATTCCTATCCCAATCCATCATTTAGAGAACCTGACTTTTTAAAGAGCTAAGCATGACCCAAAAGAAGGCATTGACCAAATTGGATTATTTCGCCCTTACGTTCGGGATGATCATAGGAATCGGATGGGTAACTGTACTTGGCTTTTGGCTGGCAGACGCCGGTCCTTTTGGAGCCACATTGGCTTTTGGTATTGGCTTCCTGTTTTTTATTCCTGTCGGTCTTTGCTATGCTGAAATGGCAGGTATTTATCCTCATGTGGGTGGACCCATTGTATATGCGCTTCGTGAAATGGGAGTAAAAGCTTCTTTTGTTACGGGGTGGATGTTAGCACTTACTTTCTTCTTCGTTATCATTTTCGAAGCACTCTCTGTTGGTTGGTTGATGGAAACTTTATGGCCATCAAGCATGGGACCCTTGTTGTATAGTTTCATTGGTTCCAACATTTATCTCGGGCATATATTGTTCGGTATCGGGATCAATACATTGCTCTGCTTGACAAACTTGAAAGGAGGGTCTAGTTCTGGAATTGCCCAACAAGCATTAACTGGTGTCTTAATCATTATCGTTGCGGTACTGATCGGTGCTGCTTTTTTTCAAGGAAGTGTAGAAAATCTTACTCCGGTCTTTGTGCAATCTGCAAATGGCACAATCTGGCCAGGAGTAATGGCAGTGTTTGTCAGTGTCCCCTTCTATTTGACTGGTTTTGAAAGTATCGCCCAAGGGATTTCAGAGCGAAGTGAAAATGTATCCGCAAAAACGATTGCCAATATCATTATCCTATCCATAGCTGCGGCAGCTTTGTTTTATGTGGCGGTCATCATTTCCGCTGCTGCTGTTGCACCAAGAGAGGAATTAATAGGTGCTGAACTTGCTGCTGCACGAGCTTTTGAGATTGGATTGGGATCAGCTACCTTAATGAAGATTGCCTTGATCGGAGGCCTTTTGGGACTTTTATCTACATGGAATGCCTCGATTTTTGTATTTGTGCGCGCAATTCTTGCGCTTGGGAAAAACCATATGATCTGGCCAGGTTTTACAAAAACAAGCAAAGGAGGTATTTCCATTTATGCGATCTCTTTTGCTGTTGTGTTTGTAGCATTTGGGGTTTTGCTAGGCAAGAATGCCATTATTCCGTTGGTAAACAGTAGTTCAACAGCAGTTGGAATTCTATTTTTCATTGTTTGCCTTTCTCTTGTTCTTTCAAGAATTAAAAACCCAAACATGTCCAGACCCTATCGGGCACCTGGTGGATTGGTTTTGCCGATTCTTGGTTGTCTGGCGTCTTTATACATCGCGATCCTAACCGTCATGGATCCTTACAAACCAGGTGAAGGAATCCCACTGGAATGGTGGCTCTTTGGCGGATGGACGCTCTTGGGAGCTGTTCTTTGGTTTGTTGGTGCGAATGCTAGAAAGAAAGAGAATTTTGGGTTGGAGAAAATGATCGAAGTAATCGAATCAGAAGATTGATGAAGCTCACGGGAGAAGAAAAGGCTATTTTGAATGGACAAGAAGGTTCCATGATGCAGAAAATCATGGAGACGCTGGTGCTATATGGCGAAATTTTGGAAGCGGAAAGATTGGTGGATATTGAGGGGAATGGGCATTTCTCCATTTCGGGTTCTACACCTGGGGTTGATGCCCCAGTTGAACTTCTGGAAGAATTGGTTGAAGCCGGTCTGAAAACGAAATTTCCATTTACACTAGATCCACGAGAGCCCCTGGATTTTAGAAACCTCGGAATCACGCCAGAGCAGGAGATGGAATTCAAGCGGATGTTTAAGGACAACGGAAGAGCACAAACTTCCATGAAGAAATTAGGACTTCAGAATCATGATGCCTATACGTGTTCTCCCTATGTTTTTGAAGAAGGCAATATTCCAAAGCAAGGAGACATACTTGCATGGTCTGAATCTTCATGTGTGGTTTATGCAAACTCAGCATTAGGTGCTCGGACGAATCGCAATGCAGCAATTCTGGATTTGCTTTCGAACATTGCTGGTAAGACTCCAGCTTTTGGTTTACTCATAGATGAAGGGAGAAAAGCCAATTGGAAAATTGAAGTAGCTACTGAAAAATTACCTAATCCACAGTTGTTGGGAGCTGCCATTGGTAATAAGGTCCAGGATGGAATTCCGTACATCATCGGTCTGGAAAAATTCTTGGGGAAGGGAATTAACGAAACCACACGTGATTACTTAAAAGAAATGGGTGCTGCTTGTGCAGCAATTGGAGCGGTTGCACTTTATCACATCGAGGGTATAACCCCCGAAGCAGAAGAAATGGGGAATGATTTATTGCTGGTAGATCATCAATCTCATCAAATTACAGATGAAGTTCTCATCGATTTGATTGCTTCTTATCCGGTCATGTGGAAGGATCCGAATGCATTGCCTAAAAAGGCGATGATTGGATGTCCCCATTTGAGTTTGAGGGAATTGCATGAATGGACTGATCGAATCACCAATGCTCTACATGCCAATGAACAGGAGACGATTGTGGTCGATACTGTTTTAGTTGCTCCACCCAAAGTCTTGCGTCAATTCCGGCATGACACTCCGGAGGTATTCAAAAAATTGGATGCAACAGGTGCTCGACTTAGTGGGACTTGCCTCGAATCGTACATGAACAATAGCTTGTGTGGAAACGAAGCGGTGTTGACCAACTCTAACAAACTTCGAACATTCACAAATGCTCGTCTGGTTTTAGACGCCCAATTAGCAGAAATAATTGCTACAGGGAAAATTCCAGAACAGAAAGAGCGGATAACCTCACCAGAAGACAAAATTTCTACCGCCGAAAAAACTAGTTCTACTTCCATAGCCAATGAAAAAAGAAATGAATTTAGCGGAAGACCATTGTTCAAAGGAAATGTGAAGGCCAGGGCATTGGTTAGTCATACTGGCTTTAATTCTCTTGCAAGTTTCTACAATGCAATTCTCAACAATGACGACCAGGCTATTTGCGGAGATCATGACGCGAAAGAGATTTATGGAAAAAATTTAACAGGTGTAGCAGTGTGCATTCCAACAACAACAGGATCTACATCAGCTGGTGCAGTTTGGGAGTTGGTGGCAAGAAGAAGAGTAGCTCCGGCTATCATTCTTCTTTCAGGTAAAATTGATTCATTGTCTGCGGCCGGTTTGGCACTTGCAGAAAAATGGGCCAATAATCGAATTCCTGCAGTCGATAATCTCGGCGAAGAATTTTTGAACAATGTCAACGAAGGGGATGAGATTTTGGTGAATGAAGATGGACGAGTGATCATAACATTCTCATGAAGAATCACAAAGTCATTTTAATTCATGGAAATCAAACACTTCGATGGAACTATACCTGGTTGCCATGGGTGAAGGACGAACTCGAAAAGCGAGGTATGCAGGTTTTTGCAGAAACATTTCCGGATTCAATCATCGCACGAGAAAAGTATTGGATCAAGTTTATTGAGAAATATGTGAAAACAGATGAGAACACCATTTTGATCGGACATTCGTCAGGCGCTCTGTGTGCCATGCGATATGCGGAAAAACATCAAATTCTTGGAAGTGTATTGGTAAGCGCAGCTCATACAGACCTTGGTGATGATTTGGAACGCCAAAGCGGTTACTTTGATCGACCTTGGGACTGGGAAAAGATCAAGAACAACCAACAATGGATCATTCAATTTTCATCAACGGATGATGAATACATCCCAATCGAAGAAGCACGACACATCCACAAATGCCTGGACACGGAATATCATGAATTTTCGAATAGAGGTCACTTTTTTAAAGGGCAATTACAGTTTGAGGAGTTATTAGAGCAGTTGAAGGAGAGACTTGAATAAGGTCTAACTTCAAACCAACTGTGTAATAGGATAATGTATAATGAAAAAAGCCTGATGCTTTTGCATCGGGCTTTTGCTCTCCCTCTTGGGCTCGATCGGAGTGGCGTTCCACCCAAGGACCAGAGGGTCCTTGGTAGGACTAACAAAAAAGCCCGATGCTTTTGCACCGGGCTTTCGCTCTCCCTCTTGGGCTCGAACCAAGGACCCTCTGATTAACAGTCAGATGCTCTAACCAGCTGAGCTAAGGGAGAATGTCCTTCAAAAAGGTCTGCAAATTTATACTTATGATCTGGACCCGAAAAACTTTTTAAGAAAAAATACTTTCGAGCTAAGTAAATAGTTGTAAGTCTGCAGAGGGTAAGCTTATTTGGTGATTGAAATTTTCTTCAGAATCTCTTGTCCGTCATTGAATTTAATGTTCATGAAGTAGATGCCCGGAACAGCACTTGTTTGAACTTGCAACCCCTGTGGGGATACTGAACCAGGTTTAATTGACCATTTCTGAACCACCTTCCCACTAACTGTCAGAAGCTGCAGGTTAAACAGTCCGCTCAAATTATCGGAAGGTTGAATATTGATTGTGCCTTTGGTTGGGTTGGGATAAATCACCAACGTCTCTCCACGATCAAGCCCTGAGACTGTCTGATTTGAGCTAACAGAAACCGTATTGCTGTAAGCCGATTGGTTGGTTCCATCTGATGACACTACCCGATAATAAAATGTTCCAGATACCAATACTTCCTCATCGGTGTAGGTGTATGTGTCTCCATCTACCTGGAAGGTTTCAACAGCAGCAAAGTTTTCCAAATCTGATTTTTCAATGATGTACTCAGTCTCGTTTGTGGACATGTGACTCCAACTCAACCTGGTCCCATCGATTTCAAGATCTTCTGCGGTT
>JANQST010000404.1 GCA_028279155.1 Cyclobacteriaceae bacterium | reverse complement strand
TGATTATCTCAGATCTAAATGGGGATGGGAAGCCAGACATTCTCGAGAGTAATTCTGATGAAGTGAACTTGTACTACTTCAATCGGTTCAAACCCAAGTTTCCGTAGGATTTGGTTCTTAAACTATTCGTCTTTGATTATTTCTATTGGATTTACGCGCGCTGCCCGGAGGCATTTATAACTAATCAAGGACCCAATCAATAACCCTGTAATCAAAAAAGCATACAAATAATACATCCATTGATGATCAATGTGTGTAGGATAATTGTCCAACCACCTGCCCATGATAAGTCTGGCAAGTGGGAGATTAAAGGCAATGACCAAAAGAAATAGTAAAGCAATCGAACGAGTGATTAGATAGTAGATCTGATTCACGCTTGCACCCAATACTTTTCTGATTCCAATTTCTTTGTATCGATTTTGAATGAACTCTGTGACAAGTGCCAGTAATCCTATAATTGCTATAACCACACTTAAAATCGAAAAGACGGCAACAATAATTGATTGATTCTTTTCAGATCTATATAGGTTATTCAATTTTTCATCTAAAAACCACGCGTCAAAAGGTCGATTAGGTTCAAGTTCCACCCACTTGGATTCGATATCTTCATAAATCTCTGAAAAATTGGATCCTTTTACATTCAATGCGAGGTAATTGCGCCACGCATCACTCATTCCAATCATTAACGGCTCAATTTCGAGGTGCAAATCCATAAAGTGAAAATCTTTTAACACCCCAATAATTTTTCCATTCCCTCTATTTAATCGTGCTTCTTCCCACCCATTTTCGAAGTAACTCAATGCGGATTCGTTAATAAGAAAGGCATTGGAATCCGAATGGATGGTTGGATCAAAATCTCTTCCGTCCACCACCTCAATGTCAAAAGTTTCCACGAAATCAAAGTCCACAAACATGGTTGCGATGTTCTGTTGCTCCGGTTTGCCATCAATTCTAAATGGCACAAGTTGTACGGTCGAACCCATAATATCCGATAGCAGAGAGGTGTTCGTTACGTAAGGTGAATTCTCAAAACGTTGCTTAAACAGCTGAGTATTCATAGAAGCCTCTGTCCCACGAATGGGCACCATTAACACATTTTCATTTTTGAAGCCCAGGTCTTTTTGAGTGAGAAATGAAAATTGATTGTAGATAATTATACACCCGTAAATGAGAAAAATTGAGGCGAATAACTGAAACGCAACCAATATTTTTTGCGTGATAGTGTTGCGCTTGATGTGCTGTCCAAAGGTGTCTTTGCTTACCTGCCTTAGTGTGTAGGATGCAGGATAGAAGCCCATGACAAATGTGATGAATAATGCACAAGCAACGAACCAACCTAATGTTTCTAGTTGGAAGTAATCAAAAAATCCAATCCTAACGTTGATTAACTCATTGAAATAGGGAAGTGTACCAAATACTAAAAGGAGACTTATCAAAAGAGATGAGATAACCACCATCATTGCTTCCGTTAACATTTGAGTAAAGATTTGACCGTAAGAGGCTCCCAATCGCTTTTTTATGTTCAAAGCATACAACCGGTTAGAAGAAGAAGCTGAAGCGAGGTTTATGAAATTGATGATCGCAATGCTGAGTACAATAATTCCAAGGAGCATTGCAATTTTGATTTCGACTTCACTTCTTTTTTCAACAAAAATGTCTTCGATTTCATCTGAGTTGAGATGAATATCCGCGAGTGGTTGTAGCTTGAAGTTTCGTCTGTGTGCAAAAGCTTCGGGTACATGTCTTTGGGTAAAATCAACAAGGTCAGTTTCAAGTTGTTGAGATGTAAGTCCATGGGGTAGTCGAACATAGGTGTTTACGGCTGTCCAGTACCATCCTTCGAAGGAGAATCGATTACCTGTGGCTTGAAAAATTGAAGCGATATCTCCAAGAGAGGCAAATGCCTGGTACTGGAGGTGGGAGTTTGGTGGCGAATTTTCTACAACTCCAGTTACGGTCAATCTAAGAGTAGATTCGAACCAAAGCTCCCGACCTACCGGATTTTCACTTCCAAATAATTTTTGTGCAAGACTTTCTGATAATACGATTGAATTTGGCTCTTTAAGTACTTCAGATGTTTGACCTTTTAAAAGTTTAAAGGTCAGAATGTCAAAGAAATTACCGTCAACAAAGAAGAGGTCATCCTCATAAAAAAATTCTTGCTTATCAGATCGTGCCAAAGTGGGTGTCTTTCGGAATGTATGATAAATGCGAGTGGCAGCTACTTCCGGAAAATCCGCCTCGATAAATGGACCGGTAGGCCATGGAGTCACACCATACTGAACACCTTGGTCAGCCTCATTTACTATGCGGTAAACGGATGTATGATCTTCATGAAATGTATCAAAGCTTTTTTCATGAAAGTAGAAAAAGGCAAGTAGAATACATATGGCCAATCCCAATGATAGGCCACTTATATGAACTACTGTTTCTCTCCAATTTCTCCTTAAATGACGTAATGAAAATTTAACGTTTTGAGAACTCCAAAGACGTTCATTTTGGTAGAACATCTTCCCCCATTTTATAGAGATGAATGATTCAAGTATAAAATGGAGCCCAGCAATAAACTTATTTTTCTTAGCACGTTGGTCGTATGCTTCTAACAAATCCCCAATTATTTCATCCTTTATATCAGGATGAAGGATATTCCCGAGTATTTTGATAATGAGCTTCATGTGAACTGGGGTTTTTCAGCGTTTGCCCAGAGTTGCTCACGTTGTATTTGCACTTCCTTGATAACTGCATATCCCTCTTTGGTCAAACTATAATAGACTTTACTCCGACCACCTCGCTCAGGAGTGCCTTCTCCGGCTCTTGAACTAAGAAATCCCTTGCTGACCAATCGCTTCAGAACGGTATGAATGGCAGGTGTTGAGATGGACTTCTTCTTGATCTTCTTGTATTCATTTGCCAGCGATATCGCGTATGCTTCTGGTTCCAGGGTCATCACTAAAAGCAGGACCATTTCCTCCAGGTTACCAATACTATCATTCATATACAATTATTTAATTAACAATTGTATAAAACGATGATTTACTCCATTTAGTTACATTTTTTCATGATAGAACTGGCTTTTACTCATCAACCAATTTTTTTAATTCAATGGCCATTGTGTTATCTTGATCCAGTTTCAGCGCGGTATCTACAGCTTCCTTGGCATTTTTTAATAGACCCATTTGATAGTATGTATTGGCAAGCGCGGTATATAGAGGGGCATGCTCAGGATAAATTTCAATTCCAAGCTCACAAGCTTGAATGGCTTTTGCAAAGTTGTTCTCTTGCATGAGTTTCAAGTTGAGCCGGGCAAAACTTATTGGCTTGGCCGCATCACGATCCTCTTTACTTTGCAATGCATCAAAATGCGTTCTTGCTTCTTCCAAATTGCCATTGAGAAGCTTATCGATCATCTCTTTTCCAAAAGGCCTTGAGAATAGTGCCACGGTTTTCATGTTCATGACCCTCGCAGATATCATAAGATCAATTGTGACCTTATTCCCAATGTCATCCATCTTGCCAATACCAAAATCCGAACGGTCTAAATCAAACGCTCCTTCCAATGAAACACGAAAATTCTGCCAGAAATCTGCTTTTTCGCCATGGATGATAGAAAATGGAATGGCCACTTCTCTCGTAGTTCCATGCATACTTAGATCCCCAACCAAATGGAATTGGTCGCCTTCCTGTATGACATTTCTGCTAGAAAATTTAATTTCCGGATATTTTTCTACTTCGAAGAAATCTTCACTTTTCAAATGCTTATCTCGTGGCCCAACCCCGGTGTCAATGCTGCCTGAGGATATGATGACAGTGGCGGATAGTTTTGTTAGGTCTTGTTCATCAAATACAACCGTTCCCCTAAAATCATTAAAACGACCTTCTACGTCAAACAAACCCCCAAACGATACTGCAAATCCGATTTTAGAGTGCCAGGTATCAATTGGATAGGCTTTTGACTGGCTCAAAGCAATTGCTGACGCGGCAATTAATAGCGTACTGATTAATCCTTTTTTCATGTTTTCCTAATTTGTTTGGACAAATCAAGAGCATAGAAAAACGGGAGTCGTCAATCCCGATCCAGATTAACTTTTTCTTTTGACAAAATCTCTTGGAGTCATTCCGGTGTACTTCTTGAAGTAATTGTTAAAAGACACCTTGTTGTTGAACCCTGACGCAAAAGCAATTTGCAAAATGGTTTTTTCATTATGAGATTCCTTCAACATTTGTTTTGCCTCCTCAACCCTGTATTGGTTAATCAAATTGTAGAAAGAGGTATTTAGATTTTCGTTAATTGCTTGAGATAAATAGTGAGGTGAAGTGGAAAGTTGATTTGCTAAGTTGGAAAGATTCAATTCGTTATCTAAATATAACTTTTCACTTGAAAGCAATTCTTTAAGTTTAAATACGATTTTTTTAGCATGTTCCTCACTAAGTGAGGATCTTTCATATTTCCCCAAACTAGGTATAGGAATTGGTGGTTTTTCTAAAAAGATACCTTTTTTTAAGGCACCTATACTGATCCAATAAATCATCACTGTTACAGGCAGGACATAGATATGATCCATCCATCGCTCATAACCAGATGAAAAGTAAAGGAGATAAAAGAATACAACAGAAGAAACAAGAATGATTGCTATAGATAATATGATACGACTCAGCCACGAATATGTGATGTTAGAAAAATTGTTTTCCACTGCTTTAGAATAGCTTGATGCTATCCGATAACTGAGAATCGTGAAAATGGCGGCATAAGCAAATTGAATAAAAAACAGGACACCATAGACCATTTGAATGCCACTCAATCCCATTTTAGGAAATTTTATCACTGTGAGCATCCCGTAGTATTTTCCTCTTTCAGGTATGACTTCTTCTAAAAACAGAGGTAAAGCGACCGTGAATACAAGGAAAGGTACGAAGTAGATTAGGTACTTCCATTTAAGATTGAATTGATTGTTCGTAAATGCAATGGTAAAAATGTAGATCAGGGGTCCTAGAAGAAGCCATGAGCCATATCGAGTGCCATAGAATAACTGGAGATCCCATTCAATTACTTCTCGTACATTAAAAAACTCAAGTTGGTACCAAACAAGGACTAGCATTATAATGGCCAATAATCGGTTTGCATAATGTCCCCGCCACATAGCCAAAGTCACTATTGAAAATATCACGCCCTGCAAGATGCTCAGGATCAGAATCAAGGAGATGATATCAAGTGGGTAGGCGTCCAGCATTACAAATTAATTTGAGATGGCGACCGCTCTGGATTCATCGATTGGAGTACAAAATTGGAACATAGAAATTCTTGTCCACTTCCACCTCTATATTTTCTTCATTTATGTCCAGCTTTTGCCAGGTCGATGTAGGATTTAACCATTGCTGTTCGCCATTGATTTTAACCTTTACAGTCATATCGAAAGTTGGAATGCAGCTGGTCCAACGATAATTCAATCCTCCTTCTACTTTATAATATTCAAAGGCAGGGATTTGAGCTGTTCGTAGGTATTGATCCCAAAAAGCATCCAGGTTGAGCCCAGCTTGTTTAGCGATGTAATCTTCAATTTGTTTTGTGGTCACTGTTTGATGATAAAATTCCTCGTTTAGCCCACGTAAAATCATTCTCCATTTTTCGTCATCATCTACAATCTGTCGGAGCATGTGCAAAATGGTAGCTCCTTTTGGATAATTATCCCCGGAATATTCCAGGTCATTGATGTCATAATCTCCAATAATTGGAATGTCGTTGGAAATGTTAGCACGAATGCCTCGCTGGTAAGCATCACCAGCTTCTTTGCCGTAGTGATACTCAACATAAAGTCCTTCTGAATAGGTAGTAAAACTCTCGTGTATCCACAAGTCAGCCATGTCCTTGTAAGTGATATTGCAGGCAAACCATTCGTGTCCGGATTCATGGATGATGAGGTAGTCGAATTTATCACCCCAGCCGGATTGAGAAAGATCTCTTCCTAAATATCCATTTTGGAAGTGATTGCCATAGGCAGTCGCACTTTGATGTTCCATGCCTAAATAATGGGTTTCTACCAACTTGTAGCTGTCCTCATAGAAAGGATAAGGTCCAAACCAATGTTCGAAAGCTTCAAGTGTTAGATGTGCTTGTTTGAACTGCTTCTTTGCCTTTTTCAGGTTATGCTCAAGCACCCAATAGCTGCAATCCAATGATCCATTTTCTCCTTTGAAGACATCTTTGAAATTGACGTAATTTCCAACATTGAAGTTAATCCCGTAATTGTTGATTGGATTTTTTACATACCAGTGAAAGGTTTTGGTTCCATCGTCTTTGGTTTCAGTACCTATGAGACGACCGTTCCCAACTGCTACCAGATCATCCCTAACATTCATGCTGAATTTCATACTGTCAACTTCATCATACATATGATCCTTGCATGGCCACCATTGACTTGAGCCATCACCCCAACTTACACTGGATGCGAAGGGTTTTCCTTTTTCGTCTTTTTCCCACACCATTCCTGCATCCCAGGGCGGGCGGGGTGCTGTTCTAGGTTTGCCATGAAACCATATCTTAAGTTCCTGCTCTTTTCCTATTTCTTGCTTGGCTTTTAATTGGAGATAAAAAACGTTTGAATCTCGTTGAAAAGCGACCTCTTTTCCATCTTGCTCTATTTTGTCTATTTCCATGGGTAGTTGCAAGTCGATTTGCATTACATCATTTTCTTCCAAAACCTTGTATCGGACCAGGTTGGATCCGCTTATAGTTTGTTGATCAACATCCACCTTTACACTAAGGTCATAGAAAGTAAGGTCCCACCAGCTTCGTTCCGGTGTAATGGAGCCACGTAAAGAATCTTGTTTGGAATAGGGTTGGGAATTACCAATGGTAGCAAGCAATAATGCGCCAATGAGAAAGCAATATTTCATTGAAGAAGAGTTTACCGGAAGGTAATGAATTGGATGGAATGGAAGAAATCAAAATTTACGAAGGCCTGAATTACCTCGTAGGAAGGTACACTATTATTGGATTTCCAAGATGAATTGCTGTTCCTACAAAAAGGAACAAAGACAGATCATGGACAAAATCCAAACAGAAATTGAAACGATCATGATCTTATTCAATGTATGGTCTTCCGTAAACTGTTCCATGGCTCTTATGATTTGGACCAAA
>JANQST010000385.1 GCA_028279155.1 Cyclobacteriaceae bacterium | reverse complement strand
ATTCATTTACCTCATAAATACGAACTTCATTGTTCTTTCCACGAAGCAGTACTTTTCCTTTTTCGGTAAAACTAAAGCGTTCGTGCGAGCTCAACTTTTCATACACACGCTCTGAAACCAACAATTTCGCATTCTTTTCATTACACTGGCCTTGTATCCTGGCAGCTGTGTTGAGCACGTCGCTGTGATATGCAATTTCGCGTTTGATTACTCCAACCTCAGCTGCCATTACCTTCCCTATGTTTACACCCGCCTTAAAGGTGGGGACAACGCCATAGGTTTTCGAATAGTATTCCTTTTTTGATTGAAGTTGTCTTTCGAATTCAAAAAATGCCTGGATACAATTAGCTCTGGAAATAGCCATTTCTGAATCCCAGGTAAGGACTGCTTCATCTCCTACATATTGATAAACCATGGCCCTCGTTTTCACAACTGCCGGATGAAGATCTGAAAAGCAATCCTGTATCAAGAAGCTATACTTTTCATGACCTAGTTCTTCAGCAATAGTTGTAGATGATTTGAGGTCTAAAAACATGAAGGCGCGTTCTTCTTCTTTTGCGGGGCTATACTTTCCGAGTAAAAGCTGGTAAAATACATCTTCACCAATTTTTTGCTGCAATGTGCGGAAAACACTCAAAATAATATTTCCGATAAAGGCACCAATGAAAAGAAACATGACAGTGGCGCTGAAGATGTATCGATCAAAGCCAGTTTCATTATCAATCTCACCATTCAGAATATCCAAATAGTAATTGACATATGCGATGATGGTCAGGAATGTGGCGGTAATTAGAAACTGGATCACCACCCTTGAGGTCATGATCCTAAGCAGGGAGTTTTTGTATAGCCCACGGTTCTTTAGAAACAATTCCATCAACGAATAGGGAAGGCCAATGAGGATACCTAAAATGATCCCATTTCCATAAATGCGGATGGCAGGTATATGAATGTCCATCTGTACGAACGCTATGTTTCCAATGTCATAATACCGAATGGCCAGCACGAGCATGAATAGCCCTATCCAAAAGATGACATTAAAAGTAGCATTCAACAAAAATGTCTTAGTACTCTTTCTCATTAGGGTGTTTCAAAGATAGGACGATTGTGGGAGCGGGTTGAGGGACAAAATCAAACTTCATTTCCATGTTAATGCTTAACAAAATAACTTATCCAGCCTAGCTTCTTGTAAGCAATAACCGCCAATGACTCATACAAATACAACACGTCTACCGAAATCAGAACGGTTATCAATATCAATGTCGAATTGATTTTATAGTGATAAACTTCATAGAAGTAGAACATGATATAAATTAATATGATGCTTGTGGCAAATTGGATCAGCTTGGCAAACACGTGATACCAAAGATGGAATCGCACAAACATGAACATGAACATCACCACGTGTGTGTAGCAGATAAAAAAGTCCAATAGTAATGCTTGTAAATCAGGCATGTTGTCGATGTATTGCCTATATAAATACATTGTCAAAATATTTGCGTGAATGGTGAGTCCATGCATATCGGGAATACTTCTACCAACCACCTCATGATTTAGAGGTGTGTATTTGAAATCCTCCAGTATAGAGGCATCACCAACAAAATTCCCCATGTAACCCAATAGTACTATTTTGCCAGTGATGACCTCAGGGTCGAATTCACCGAAAATAACTTGTTCCCCCTCTAAGGCCACAAACTGTTGGTAGGTGCCGTAATAATTGATGGTTTCAATTTGGTTACCTCTTGCTGAAAGCTCCTCAAAAGCACCGGGATCATACAGCTCCAGGATTTTACTTGTGAACGCTTCTGCATAGTACCCATTTTCATCATAAAAGGGCATGATGGAGCGAATCGTAGAGTTAAGTGAATCTCCCGAAACCAGGTTGGCATACGCATAATTCAACTCTCCGAAGTAATCGTTGGAATTCAATACATAGGGGGGATCCTCCTCCGGGTGCAGAATATTGGTGACCACTACATTTGGTCGGGACAATTCTTCTTTCAGAAAAAGATCCGTCAACGAATCCATTTGGGAATAAAACATAATATCTACGCCGATCACAGCTGGGCCTGCCTCTTGCAAGCCGTACATGGTTGCTGCTATTCCACCCCGATCCAAATTCCCAATATTCACCAGGACTATTTCCGTATTGATTGGTTTTTCCCGATCGGCCAATTTTGAATAATAAATATCCGTGTATTTAAAATCCTTCATCAGGAGTTTAATGGGATTAAGGAATTTGATATCGTAGGGAAATACCGAAAAAATCCATAAGACCGCAAACACCAAAATTGTTGCAAGGAAAGATTCTTTGAGCAGTTTTGAATTCAACATCATGAAGCTGTTAATAACTTCAATTTAGTGCATCTGTTTGTGATCTCTATTGATGAAAATCACCTATTCTATCCTTTTGAGAGCAGCCTTTACACTGGATGTCACTTGCGCTCAGTCATTCTTTAGGATTCACCTACATCTCCATTCCGTTTTCTAGAATTCATAAAATTTCAGTAACTTCCAAAGACGTTATACAACCTAAACTCACTATCTATGCCCTTGAAAATCACCGACCATTGGTTGAGCGGTACGAATAAGGCCGGCCACACCACCAAGAAGAAACAAACACCTAACTTTTACCGACCCCCTTTCAATACAGTCACAGGCCTGCCGGATGCGACTATCATTCATTACACGGCAATGAACGACTTTGATGCCGCGGTGAAGGTGCTCACTACTAAATACGAAAGTGGCAACGCCTCCGCACACCTCATGATTGGTAAGGCCGGTGAAGTGACGCAGATGGCTCCCTTCAATTACCGGACCTGGCATGCTGGCAGCAGCTACTACAATGGTAGAAAAGGCTACAACAGCTTATCGGTCGGTATCGAGATTGACAATTTGGGATGGCTGAAGAAGTTTGGAACCGATTATTCGAGGAAAAGATTGAAAGCCAAGGGAATCACTGTACCTAAAACCGACGTATTCGAAGGGCGTCACCGGAACCCAAAGATTCCTTATGAATATTGGCAGGAGTACACCGACGAACAAATCGATGTGGTATTTGAAATCTGTGAGGTACTACGCGATACCTATGGAATGCAGGAATTTCTTGGTCACGATGAAATTGCCCCCGACCGCAAGCAGGATCCGGGTCCGGCATTTCCAATGGATGAATTAAGAGGGGAATTGCTCAAAGACCGATCAGGTGAAGTAGAGGAAGGAATCGTGAATACCAACCTATTGAATATCCGCGCCGGTGCTGGTGGCCAGTACGAAAAAGTAGCCCAACCGCTCCCTCAAAATGCGCAGGTAAAAGTGCTGGAAGAGCGCGACGGGTGGTACAAAGTGAAGACCGAGATCGAAGGATGGGTCAGTAAGAAATACATCACTCCTACCAAGTAAATGAAGCGGCTCGGCATACTAATCATTGTGGCGATCGTCACTTTTGCCGTCATCTTTTTTACAAAAAGACCGGAAGTGCTCGAGCAAATATGGCTGTGGGTTATTGGCTTTGCCGGTGCGGTGGCTGAAGGGTTCAGACGGATACTCAACATCGGGAAGGGCAAAAAAGAGGAACCTGATACCCCTCGTGCAGCTCCTGCCTCTCCCAATCCTGCGATCAACGAAATCATCGAAGATCGCTTTGATGGTGTCACCATGACCGTCCTGCGCTACTCGGATGACGGGACAACTACCATTGGACTGCTTTATGTCAATGGCCACTATTATTGCTACACACTGGAAGACACGCACCAGGAAGAAAAAATAAAGGGCCAGACACGGATTCCAGCCGGGACGTACAATGTGGATTTCCTTCGGGTTGAGACCGAACTCACAACAAAGTACCGAACCAATTTTGACTGGTTTGACTTTCATCTGGAAATCCAGAATGTGCCCAATTTTACCGGCATCTACATTCACAGCGGGGGCACCCATAAACATACGAAGGGATGCCTCCTGGTTTCAGAT
>JANQST010000381.1 GCA_028279155.1 Cyclobacteriaceae bacterium | reverse complement strand
ACTTAAATCTGGATGTTGGGATGTCCTACGAGGGTATACCTACAATAGGTTTCGGAGGCAAGTTTGAAGCGCATATCAAAAGTATCAACGAGAATTTCGTAGGTGACCTGGAAATATATTTTAATGGGGGGAACCCTGCCGAGTCTTTGTTTTCTGCTGAATTCAACAAAATCGATCTGGCCGAAGGCTATGCGCTGATGTGCCCAACAGTACGCGACAAGAGTTTAACAAACATTTTAAAGCAAATTAGTTTTGACGATGTTAAACTATATTTTGCACCAATTGCAATAACAGTTGCTGGACAAACCTATCCGAAGGGGTACGTGTTTAGAGGAGATGCGAAAATGTTTGGCTTTGGAGCATATCTCGATGTAGAAGTGCTCCCAGCTAAAGGTATTTCCTTTGATATGAAGCTGGATAAAGCAATTAAGATTGCATCTATTCTTAAATTATACAATCCGAAAAATAAGGCAAAAGGACCAGAGGTTTCATTGACCACTTTTGCTAAAAAGGGTAAACCAATTATGTCAATAGAAGGAGGGCTACAGATTGCCAACTCCTTGAAGACTGAAACTTCTGTAGAGTTTGATACAAAACAATTCCACCTAAACTTCACAACCAAGTTCTTCAAGATTGATGCTGTGAAATTTACCGCTAGTTCCAACTTTGCAAATTTTAGCGGGGCAGCATTTAAAGTAACATTTTCACTTACCAACCTTAGTCAGTTAAACAAAAAGCTCAACTCTTCACTAAAAACTGCCGCCAACGATGCATCATCAGCAATTGGCAAGGCTGAAAAAAAGGTTAGAGATGCAGAGAAAAAATTGAAACCCGCAAAAGACCTTTATGAAGCACGCAAGAGGGTACTCAAAAATCTTATTCATAAAAGAGATAAGACCAAAAACATATTTACTAAGGCCAAACTTGAAGCACAAATTGTAGTAGTTCAAGGAGAAGTGACAACACTTCAAGGAGGATATGAGTCAGCACTTGGGGTCCTCAAAGCAGCGAATGGTAGTTTGTCTGCGGTTAATACCGTCCAGAATGTTGCATTGAATGCTATCGCAGCTTTCATCAACACAGTACCAGTAAAAGTGGATGCTGTTTCGTGTTCTGAAAAACTATCTGCATTGGGTTCATCAAAGTTCACTGCTTCTGTTGTAGTAGTGATAAACAACAGGAAAAAAACACTTTCTGCATCCATTGATTTTAATGCAGTAAATATGATCGAAACATTGGCTAAGGCACTTTATGATGATATTGTCGACTTGTTTAAGAAATAACATTTGATATATAGAATTGTCAAACAGCCTCAAAAGCTTAACATCCTATTTTGTTATCGGTCCGACGACTCGGTAATGTCTCTGCGTTATGTTAGGTAAGCTTTGCTTCTGGGTAGGGATTAAGAGTTAGCGCTGGCATTCGTTCTAGGATGTAGTCATATCAATTTAGTGTAGGAGTGGAGCACTCTTTTAAAGCTTAGGTGGAGCAGAGGGAGTGTGGCTTAAAATGTGTGCGGTTTCTCTACTTAACTAATTGATACTTGATTAGTCAATTTTAAAGTAGATTGAGGTTTCTGAACTTTATGTATAATGGAATCATTCACCTTATTACAATTTCTCTCTTTTGGAGGAGCATGTGCTATTGGATCTCTTACATTCTTTAGGATTTACTATGCTATTAAGTCAAAAGCAGATAGGAATATAATATCTGATCTAAGAGAAGAAGTTAAAGAACTTCGAGAGCAAACTGAAGAGAAGAATCAGTCACAGCCAGATGAAGTGCTATTTATCAATTCAATCTTTAAGAAACCAGAAATCCGCAGCCTATTTGAGGAAAAACTTCTGGATAAGATTAATAAAGACAAGTTTGTAGGTAAGTGGAAGGGTCAGGCTGTCAGCTTTGACTTAGAGGCTTTCAATGAAGGTATTGATAATTTGTTAGCCAAGAAAGAAAATGGCGAAAACATAGACTTGTACTACTCAGATTTAGTAAACAAGAAATACACAAATCTGCAGTTTGAGATTGAATATTTAGGAAACAGTGTATTTCGATATTTCGGAGAATACTTTAGTGATGATGATGAGACAGGGGAGATGCTCAAACATAGTTTTGAAGGGTTAGGTTATGGGTACAATAGCAGTGTTAACTTCTTTTATATCCATGATAACTTTGATGATGGGCCAGTGGCTTTTGGATCCTTTTTGTTTTGGGTTCAGGATAATCCCAAGAATCAGGGAAGCGGTTTGTGGACAATCGTATCGAGGCATAATGATGGCTTAGTGGTGGGAAAGACAGACGTGGTTCGTGTTAAATGAAGATTAGCAGAATACTGGAAGAGGGGCTGAAAATGTGTGCGAAATAGCCTCAAAATAATTAACTTTCAGTTGTTCGAAAAGATTTTACCACCAGTTACTCATCTTCATGGAAGCAAAAAAGGTCATTGCATTTAGTCTTCTGGCGCACATCAATGATAATACCGTAGGAATCAGAAGCTTTGATGACATTTTCATGCCGCTCGCGAAATCCGCCCTCTGTAATTTAATTAATGAAGGAAAAAGCTCTGGTTCGGGAGTCTCAGAAGTCAAAGCTAAAGTCGATGAGCTTTATGGACTAGACATTCCCATACCTTATCTAGAGTCTCTGCTGGGGGAAATTTCTAAAGAATCTGAAGAAAGTGATTCAATAGATTTCAAGCTTCATAATGATGGTTCTTTTGTAATGAACAAATTCGTTTTTACCGAATTCGAAGACCAAATCACAGAATCAGAAGCACAAGTCAATGAAATAAATAAACTATATCGGCTTCACCTTGAAAGTGAAGGACTAGATCCAGATAGGGAGCCTTCATTATTTGATTACCTTGATAAGAGTAGGCTAAGATTATCAAAATTCTTTGCTTATGGAACTAAGAAAATGCTTGAGATTGCTGATGTTCACCAAGCTAATTTTATAAACTCTCTAAGTAACCAACCCAAACTATTTAACGCATTACGCAAAATCTACCTAGGATCAATTATATCAGCATATCTGAGCGTAGATGTTGGGACAACAGAGAAGGGCCTAGAACTATTGTTAGATACAAATTTCATAGTTGGACTTCTTGATCTTAATTCCCCAGAATCAACTCATACATGTAGGAGAATAGTAGAAATTGCGAAGAAGATTGGATTTAAGGTTTCGGTGCTAGCTTTTACAATTCATGAAACAGAGCTGTTAATTGAAAGAAAAGCCAGAGAGATTAACAAAAGCTTTTTTCAAGGTTATTTAGATCCTGAAAGCATTTTTAGTGCCGTGTTAAGAAGGAATCTAAGTCCCACTCAACTGACTACAATAATTTCTAATTTGGAGATATCCTAGGCTTAACGATAAGTTTTGTGGAGAAATTGGTTTCTAAAATGACCAAAAGAGATTCGCTTAAGCTTAAAACATCTTGGATCTTGTTAACTAGTTCTGTAATTACAGGAGTTTTCGCTTTCATAGTTATAGCAGCAGCAAAAAAGGCAAAGGTTGAAGCGAACAATATTATTGAATTCATTCAGTTCGTTCAGTGGGGATCATTTATGCTCGGTATAATCTATTTGACTCGATTTGCAATAAGAAAACTCGGAACCATTGAGAACGGAGAAGAGAATCAATAAAAAGCCTCTATCACTTACCTTTCTACTATTATGTTAAATAGGACCGTCTCCATCTAGGCGCGTTGGGAAAGGCAAAATACCGAGGGTGTGGAGGGTCGCGTGAAGGGAGTGATTTATTTTGCCTAGATTTTTTGTTTACTTTTTTATCAATGAAAAAAGTAAAAGCCACCACGGCTCGAGTGGGT
>JANQST010000143.1 GCA_028279155.1 Cyclobacteriaceae bacterium | reverse complement strand
CTGGACGGGTACCGTCTACACAATGAATCGACGGGTTTGGGAACATGATGAAGAGTTCAAAGAATATCTCCGATCCATTCGAGCTTCCGCCATTGATATGGAAACCGCAACTCTTTTCACCATTGGGTTCGTGAATAAAATCCCAAGAGGAGCACTATTGCTTGTTTCGGATAACCCAATGGTCCCGGAAGGTGTCAAAACTTCAGAGAGTGACAAAAAAGTAACTTCCAAGTTTGTTAATAATCATCTTGAAATTGGAATCGATTCGCTTGTAGAACTTAGAAATTCTGGTGAATCCGTAAAACATCTTCGATTCGAATAAGTTCTCATTAAACCTTTTGCATTTTTCATTGTCAAAGGACCAAACAATAAGACAATGAGGAAATTAATTATAATGCTGGGGATTTTAGTAGCTGCTAATGTTTTAGTTGCTCAGGATACTCAAGTAGATGAAAGGGTTAAAAACAAGAAGGAAGAAATCAAGGCTCGATTAGAACTTACTGATGAGCAAGCTGAGCAGTTGAAAGCCTTGAGGGAAAAATATAAACCTGAACTGAAAAGCATTCGGGAAGATGACACTAAGTCTAGAAGTGAAAAATTGCGAGCGGTGGCAGATCTTATCGATCAAAAAGACGCGGATCTCCAGGGAATTCTCTCGCAAAACCAAATTGCAGAACTTTCAATAATTCGTAATGAGATGAAGGTGAGACGGCAAGAAAGAAGGGAACGAATGCGAGAGAGGATGAAACAGCGAAGATCCAGAAAAAAATAAGTCTAATCCGCTTATTCTTGATCAGGCCATCCATGAGAAACATGGATGGTTTTTTTGGCTGCAATAAGAACCTGAAATACCCAATCCTGAGTTATGCTATACTTGTTTTAGCATCTTCAACTTCAGGATAAATGAATTCATGGTAACTCCAGCATTTTAATTATGAATAAAATCAAGCAATTCCTTCCGGAACCTTCAATTCCATTCCGAATTTCTTGTTAAGCTTTTCAATAAAATAAGCAGACAGCACAGGCGACTCCTTTTCAAGGTTTTGATGAACGAAAAAGTACAAATTTCGCATACCTGCTTTTTTCCATTTATCAAGCCTCTTCAACCAATCGTCTAACCTCGAGTAATCACTTTCATGATTCGCTCCAACATACCGAACAAATACATCTGGAGAAGTAAGCCTCATATGTAGAAGGTCACGTCGACCGGCGGTGTCAGTTATTATGTTGGAGATTCCATTTTTTTCAAAAAGGTCGTAGACTTCATTGGCAATCTCCTCATCGTTGAACCACTCCGTGTTCCGCAATTCAATTGCCAACGGAATATCCTTGGGCCAATATTCAACTGCGGTAATCAATCGGTCCATATTCTGAGGCTTGAAATTGTTGTGAAGCTGTAAAAAACACATCCCAAGCTTATCTCCAAGGTTTCGAATATTGGAAGTATAAAACTCAATAGACTCTTCCACATTGTTCAACCTTTTGATGTGACTGATCATTTGGTGGACCTTTGGAAAAAACTTAAAAGTATTTGGAGTCTTCTCCACCCATTTCAACATTTGCTCCTCGCTAAAATGATTGTAAAAGGTAGCATTGAGCTCTATGGAATTGAATTGAGTGGCATAATACGTCAATTCATCCTTGGTACCTCTTGGATAGAACTTCTTTAGATCTTGTCGATTCCATTTCGCACACCCAACAAAGACGCTTTCCAACTCCTGACCGCTTTTAAGAACCCCAGCTGAACCAGGGTGATCTTTAGGCAGGGTAAAATCTACCAATTCCGGATTTTCTACTCCTCCAAATTTCATAGCAAACTATTTATAAAGTTTAAGGTTCTTCTTCACAAATTTATCCAAAGTCCGATCGGGAAGAAGTTTAGGTAATATCGAATTTCTAAATCGTTGTGCAACAAGTCCGTACCTGGTTTTAGGTTTTGACTTCTCGTAGATGCTCAAAATCATTTTTGCTGCCTTTTCAGAAGTCCAAGCATTTCTGAGCGATTGAGCGACAAATTTGCCTTTGAAAATTTTCAAGGATTCATAGAAAACTGAATGCTTAAACTTACCCTGACTCTCATCGGAAATCTTGCTCCAAATAGGTGTTTTAATAGGGCCCGGACCGATCACGATCACATCAATGCCATAGAGTTGTAGTTCCCGTCGTAAACTTTGTGATATACCTTCCACAGCATGTTTTGATCCAACATATGGAGACATAAAAGGCATTCCTACTTTACCTGCAACAGAAGAAATTTGTAAAATTTTTCCAGGTTCAGAATCGTGTGATTCCCTAGCACCTAATAATGGCAGGAATGCCTGAGTAACTTTTACCAGACCCAGAACATTCACCTCAAACTGATACCGGAATTCTTCAATATCAAGATCCGTAAAAGGACCACCTACAGCTATGCCTGCATTATTGATCAATCCACCCAAACCTTCCACCCCAATTTTCTCATTCAACTTTTCTGCAACCTCATCAACAGCTTTGTGATTGGTGACATCAAATACAAGCGGATGAATGTTTGACCCCAACTCCTCGCGCAACCTGGCAGCATCCGACTGATTTCTTACGCTACCAAAAACAGTGTATCCGGCATCAACAAAGGTTTTAGCCAGGTCGTACCCAATTCCGGTTGATGCGCCAGTGATCAAAATATTTTTAGATTTATTCATTGTTTAACCTGAATTAGTGGAAGTGAGTCAAATAAATAAAATAATTCGTGCCCGTAAATCCGTGTATCCCCGTCAATACATAGATAAGCCAATCCCCAAAAAAATCATAGAAGAGCTTCTCGAAAATGCCAATCATGCACCAACGCATAGACTAACGGAACCGTGGAGGTTCAAGGTTTTCACTGATGAATCCAAAATGAAATTAGGTGACTTCATGGCAGAAAAATACAAGGAAACGGCATCCGAATTTTCCGAGGCTAAGTATGAAAAGACAAAAAACAACTTCTCAAGTGCAGGAGCTGTTATTGCAATTGTCCTACATCGGGACCCGAAAGAGCGAGTACCAGAGTGGGAAGAAGTTGCTTCAGTAGCATGCGCCATTCAAAACATTTGGATTTCATGTGGACAATATGATCTAGGTGGATATTGGAGTTCCCCAGCTCTGGTTGCTCATATCGGTGATCATATCAAGTTAGAAGCCAACGAAAAATGTCTTGGTTTTTTTTACCTTGGATATTGTGAATCGAATGACAGAATAATTAAAAAAGGACCAATTGAGCAAAAGACAGAGTGGTACTAAAATTATGCGGCTTGCCAAACGACCTCTCTATGGTTTGTTTCAGGATTTTGCAGAACAATCCTTGCAGGGTCAGGAAGAAGTAGCAATCTGCCTTCCTTAAAGGAAAAATCATCCAGGTGAACAACTACACCTTCATCAAATGGAGCATCATATTTTCCTGAAGACAACACATAATGATCTGCCAGGTACTCACCTATTGGCTTTATGTCATCATCCGGGCAGAGTTCATCGTAAATCTCAAACATGACGTTTTGCATGGTGAAGTCATATTTTTCATTAAAATGATCCACTTTTTTGTCCAAAATTTTTACAGCAAGTGAGTGATGTTCAGGTTCTTCAAGAAGTTTGACCTCAAAGGTTTTTATCTCGACTAATTCGTTCAGATCCTGATTGAATGAATCCATAGCATCATGGTTTATTGATTGAAGTAAACG
>JANQST010000370.1 GCA_028279155.1 Cyclobacteriaceae bacterium | reverse complement strand
TGTTGGGGCTTCTGGGGCTGGAAAAAGCACATTACTCCATATTTTGGGCACGCTTGATCGAGCGGATTCAGGGGAAACTGGAAAATAAACCCAATCTCTTCATTTCTGAAGGCAGCCAACTTCTTTTGGCTCAGAAGTTGAACATTGGTTCCTTTTATTTCAATTTCCCCTGAATCCGCTCGATCAAGCGTGCCCAAAATATGGAGTAATGTGCTTTTTCCAGCCCCAGAAGCCCCAACAATCGAAACGATCTCTTTTTCAAGTATCTCAAGATCTATTCCTTTCAGGACTTCAAGGTTATTGTACTTCTTTTTTAACTGTCTTGCTTTGAGCATAGGCGCAAAGATGATGCAATCAGGGCAAATACCACTTGGTTAAACACAGCCGATAAGCTAGCTTCGCAAAAAATATCTGAATCATGAATATCCACGAATATCAGGCAAAAGAAATTCTTAAGTCATACGGGGTTACGATCCAGGAAGGAATTGTTGCCGACACACCAGAAAAAGCAATGGAAGCTGCTAAAGAGCTCAACAGCCAAACAGGTACCAGCTGGTACGTGATCAAAGCACAAATACATGCAGGTGGTCGTGGGAAAGGGAAAATACAAGAAACGGATTCCAATGGGGTTGTGCTTGCTAAAAGTCTTGAAGAAGTAGAACCAAAATCGAAAGATATTTTAGGTGGCACATTAGTTACCCACCAAACCGGACCTGAGGGGAAAAAAGTAAACAAAGTGTTGATCGCTCAAGATGTATACTATCCTGGTGAATCGGATCCAAAAGAATATTATTTGTCCATCCTACTAGACAGAGGCACTGGACAAAATGTGATCATGGCTTCTACTGAAGGTGGAATGGACATAGAAACAGTTGCTGAAGAAACGCCTGACAAGATCATCAAAGAATGGATCGATCCAGGAGTAGGTCTACAAGGTTTCCAAGCCCGAAAAGTAGCGTTTGCACTTGGATTAGAGGGTGATGCTTTTAAAGGCATGGTTAAGTTCATCTACTCTTTGTATTCAGCATATGAAGGTACAGATGCATCTCAATTTGAGATCAACCCAGTCTTGAAAACATCTGATAACAAAATCCTTGCGGTCGATGCTAAGGTGAATATTGATGATAATGCCTTGTACCGTCACAAGGATATTGCCGAACTAAGAGATCTGTCCGAAGAAGATCCATTGGAGGTTGAGGCTGGAGAATCCGGTCTGAACTATGTGAAATTGGATGGTAACGTTGGGTGTATGGTGAATGGTGCAGGGCTGGCCATGGCTACCATGGACATCATCAAATTGTCCGGCGGAGATCCTGCTAACTTCCTTGATGTTGGTGGAGGGGCTAATGCACAGACCGTAGAAGCCGGGTTCAGAATCATTTTGAAGGACCCGAACGTTAAGGCCATCCTTATCAACATTTTTGGAGGTATTGTACGATGTGATAGAGTAGCAAGTGGTGTTGTGGAAGCATACAAAAATATTGGCGAAATCAACGTTCCAATTATTGTGAGGCTTCAAGGTACAAACGCAGAAGAAGGCGCGAAAATCATTGAAGAATCCGGTCTAAAGGTTACTTCTGCCATCGTCCTGAAAGATGCAGCTGATAAAGTGAAAGAAGTTCTCGCTAACTGATACAGACTAAAAATTAGGGGTAATTCTTCGGGCGTTTGCCATACTTCAAACCTTGAAGATATGACCAGACTTAAACTCTTACCCTTACTGCTAGTCTTTACGGCTTGCATAGAGAATTCGCCCGAACCTATAAATAAATCTGCGCTTATTTCCGGAAATGATGCTTTCGGAAAAACATATAGCATTTCATCAATCGAATTGGAGCTTGGCACACTCGTTCCGCACCCTTGTTTGACCGATAACTTCATCACTTACTTCCCAAATGGAAACTACGAGGTGAATGAAGGTGCAACTAAATGCGATCCCAATGACCCACCCGCACTTGTTGGAACCTGGGACATGAATCGAGAGCAAACACAAATTTTCGTTGAGATTGATGGGTTTATTCAAACATGGAATGTCGAGTCCGTAGATAGGCAAAATCATCGAATCTCAAGTATTTTCAAAGAAGGTGAAAGAGTTTATTCATTAACACTAATCAACTAAAATGTAATTTTTTTTAGAAAAAATTAGGGGCATCTAAGATTCAAGTGTACTAATAATTAAACCGCTTAGATTATGAATTATGTTAGATTCTTCCTGTCCGTGTTAACAGTAGTGGTCCTACTGGTACTATTAAGTTGACAATTCAGTCTATTTATAAATCCAAGCTTTTCTCAATATGAGGGAAGCTTTTTTTATTTTCAACCGGTTCTTCCAATACTTTTGTGCATGCCTGAACACGACCTGGTCGTTCCTCCTGAAATTGGATTTGATAATGAAAATCTTGATGCCTATCTCAAGCAAAAAGGTTTGCTCTCAAACAACATGTATTTTCAAATCTTAAGACGATCCGTGGATGCTCGTCAACGATCCATTAAAGTCAACCTTAGAATCGAAATCAGGGACACGCCTGCTACGGTAGATTATCGAGAGTATCTGCAAAAAGATTATAATGTGCGTGATGCTCCACAAGTCATCATTGTTGGTGCGGGGCCTGCGGGACTTTTCGCTGGGTTAAAGGCTATAGAACACGGACTCAAGCCAATCATTCTAGAAAGAGGTAAAGATGTCCGTTCAAGAAGAAGGGATCTCGCAGCAATTAATAAGGAGCACATTGTTAACCCAGACAGCAATTATTGCTTTGGAGAAGGTGGAGCAGGAACCTATTCAGATGGCAAACTATACACACGTTCAAAAAAGCGTGGTAGTGTCAGAAGGATCTTTGAGATACTCGTTGCACATGGAGCAAATCCTGATATTCTGTTCGAGTCCCACCCACATATTGGTACCAATAAATTACCTAAGATCATCACTGCAATTAGAGAGACTATTGAACATGCAGGCGGTGAGGTACGGTTTGATTCTAAGGTGACTAATTTCTTGCTAGATAACGAAATGGAAGGTGTTACCCTAGAAAATGGTGAACAATTGAAAGGAGTCTCTGTATTGCTTGCCACTGGTCACTCTGCAAGAGATATCTTCCAGTTATGTAAAAAGAATAAGATTAAAATTGAAGCAAAACCATTCGCGCTGGGAGTCCGAGTAGAGCATAGCCAAAAGCAAATTGATCTAATCAGGTATCAATGTGACGATCGAGGGGATTACCTTCCGGCTTCTTCGTATTCACTTGTTGCACAGACCAACTTTAACGAAATAGAGCGCGGTGTCTTTTCTTTCTGTATGTGTCCCGGTGGTTTTATTGTACCATCCGCTACCGACCGAGAAGAAATTGTTGTAAATGGTATGAGCCCCTCCCGTAGAGATGGATCATTTGCCAATTCCGGAATAGTGGTAGCCGTTGAAAATAAAGATCTATCGAGCTATAACAGCCATGATGAACTTGCCAACATGATATTTCAGGGAGAAGTTGAACATAAAGCGTGGATAGAAGCTGGCAAAACACAAAAAGCACCGGCTCAGCGTTTGCAAGATTTTGTTGATAACAAACTTTCAGGTAATCTCTTGAAAACCTCGTATCAGCCAGGGCTAACATCCATAAATATGCGCGCACTTTTACCCGATTTCATTACTGAAAGGTTGGTAGCGGGATTCAAGCAGTTTAATAAAAAAATGAAGGGATTTATTACCAATGATGCTCAAATCGTTGGAGTTGAGAGTCGTACCTCCTCGCCTGTTCGTATTCCCAGAAACAGCGAAACGCTGGAACATGTAGAGGTCAGACGCTTATTTCCTTGCGGTGAAGGAGCAGGTTATGCCGGTGGAATTATATCCGCTGCGATCGATGGGGAAAAATGCATGGAGAAGATTGCGGCATTGTATGCGCACAAAAAAGCCTTCTAAAAAGAAGGCTAGATGTGCACTCGGAAGGATTCGAACCCTCAACCCCCAGAGCCGAAATCTGGTATTCTATCCAGTTGAACTACGAGTGCTTTTTTCAAAATTAATAAAACCTCTGCCCCATCTTAAATCCAAGAGTCGAAACCTGGTGTTCTATCCATTCCGATAGCAATCGGAAGAACTACGAGTGCAAAAGTCCGCAAATATATATAACTGCAACTGATTCAAATCCATGAATTGAAAAGCTGTTTAAATTTTCTAATCATACTATCTTTAAGGGAAAATTAGGTTTATGGAAAAAGAATCTACCTTATTTAGCGATTGGTATAACAACCTCACACTTGCAGGTTTCACCAATATCGTTTTGCTCGTAGTTTTCACTGCATTTATCATCTGGGTAGTAGCAAGAACATTCAGAGGTAAAGCAGACGTCTAGATCTGATTTCCGCACTTTTTACAATATTCAGCATCGTGATCATGCACACGATTTCCACATAGATCACAACTTTTTTCGTTTGATTCTGACAACTTCTTATCTCTTTCTGCCGTGGCTATTTCTGAGGTCACGATTCCAGTTGGTACCGCTATAATTGCATATCCCATAAGCATGAGTGCTGAGGCTAGCGCTTGCCCTAAGTTTGTTTGAGGGGAAATGTCACCATAGCCAACAGTTGTTACAGTTACTATTGCCCAGTAAATTCCTCTGGGGATACTGGTAAATTCACTGTTCTCTCCACTTTCAACAATGTACATAAGTGTTCCTACAATCATAACCAAAGTGAACACCGATCCAATGAATACAAATATCTTATGTCGACTCGCCTTCAAAGCATTTCCCAGTACAGATGCTTCCCGCAAGTATCTTGACAGTTTCAAAATCCTTACGACCCTGAGCAAGCGTATGGTTCTGATAACAATAAGATAGCTTCCTCCCGTGGTTATAAGTGTTAAATAGGTGGGTAGTAGTGCCAACAGATCAATGATTCCCAAAAAGCTAAAAGCATATTTGCCTGGTTTTTTGGATATCAGAATCCGGAGTGAATACTCAATTGAAAACAAGATCGTAAAAGACCATTCCAAAATGGTGAAAATAGTTCCGTAGCGTTCGTTTAATTCGTTGACGCTTTCTAACATCACACTTAGAACACTTAGGACGATTGCCCATAAAAGAACAATATCAAATATCTTCCCTGTGCGAGTTTCTGTACCAAAAACTATGATGTATAGCCTTTGCTTAAGTGTTGAATCCTTATTCATATCTGGTTGAGACATGAAAGCGAAGTTATAATCCTTTTTCTTAAGCATAAAAAAACCCCGATGAGATGTCGGGGCTTTTTCGACGAAATATTATTTCATTAAAATGGCGCGTTGATTCCCGGGAAATCCAATGGATTAACTGTAGGAATAGACGCTCCATATCTCGCATTTAATGCATCAATGATCTCATTTACAAGAAGAGCTGATCCCCTTGGATTCGGGTGAACCCCATCCGTAGACCATACACTATTGAATATCTCTTCCTGGCTTAATTGCAATGGAACTAAGTCAATTCCTCCAACTAAAATACCTAATTCGCCATCTGCAGCTGCTTGAGCTTCTGTGCTAAGTTGTAAACCCGCTGCCTGAGCAGCTGAGAGTCCGTATATGTCTGCAAACATTGGACCTACATCAACTAGAGTAATATTATCTCTAGTTGCAGCCTCTGCGGCAATGATACCATTGAATGTTGCATACGCTGTAATCACATTCACTTGTTCATCCAGAGTTAGTGTATTTTCATCAGGAACAGGTACACCAACTCCATAAACAGAAGTTGCAACACCAGGTACTGACTCGGCTCCAATAACCGAAAGCGCTGTTAATCCAAATAGATCAGTACTTCCCGTTGTTGGATCAACTTTGGCTTGACGCATATTTATCAACGCCGGATTAAAACCAGTGAGATCTGTTAATGACTCATCAGTGATCACAGGTGGGTTAGCACCTTCAGCAAAAGTTATCTTTCTCCAATCAGCCTCCTCCTGAGTGAAATTTGGAGCTATTCCAACCAATGCATCTAAACCAGCATTGTAAGCAGCATAACCAGCATTCACTGCACCAGCGGTTGGTGCATCCAGAGGAATAAGATTAATGCCTCCTCCCAAAACCGTCACCGTTTGAAAGAACGGGATGATCGTAACCGGAGGTACATTCAAGAGTACACCCTGAGCACCACCCGCGCTTAGGGCATCCAATGTTCCTTGAAGAGCAGCCGTAAACGTTGCAGCATCTGTAATGGTTTGTGGGTTCAATGGATTAAATGTTTCTCCAGCGGCACCTCCATTCGTCGCATATCCAAGTACATCATTTGAGCCTGCCCAAAGGGTAAAGAAAGTTCCACCCGCAGAAACCGCATCCCCTAATATCGATGCAGTCCCACTTGACTGAAAGGCTCCAAAGAAAGGATTGGAAGCTCCGTACCCTGCAACCGAAAGATCGATCAATCGGGCACTAGGTACTCCAAAATTGTTTAGCCCAGAACCAGTCACAGAGGAAGCTGTTAAAGCACTACCCTCCGTTATCTGAATAGCATCACTTACTGCAACTCCAGGTACACCAGCAATAGCAGCTAATGCAGTTTCAAGATTGATGAATCTTCTTCCTAAAATAGCTGTTCCAGCCACTCCTCCAAACCCATTTCCTGTTGAAATATCCGGATATACAAAAGCACCACCTCCTGCTTGTGCTAACTGAGCTGCAAGAATGCTCGGGAATGAATTCGCTTGTCCCTCAGGAAACAAGGCTCCATCCGCCAAGCCTGCAGTGAGTGAATTTCCTACAGAAACATATTTAGTTAGGTCTAATTGACCTGAACTAGGCGGATCTATTTCATTATCAGCGATCCAATCTGAAACTATATCATCTTCCGTACTACATGCAACAAACAATGTTGCCAGTGTGAAGATCAAAGAATATCTAAATAACTTATTCATAGTTGTAAGGTCAATCATTTAAGAATATTATCAAGATTTAACTGAATGTAGTAAAGTGCTCCAATTCGAGGATTAGCGAAAGATGTTGTGTATCTCTCGTTCAAAATGTTTGATCCCCCAACTTTCACTCTACCATTTATGCTAGGTAAACTATAGGTCACCTGCGCATCCAACGTAGCGAAATCTGGTATTACTCCAGAACCAATTGCTGATTGCCATAAGTAGGCATCCTGCCATCTGTATGTAAGTCCAAAACCTATTCTATCAGTTAGCTTTCTATTACCGAATGTAATATTGTATCTCCATTCAGGAGTGTTATAGGAAACATTAAAGTCTCTTTGTACCAGGCTGCTCAAATCTTTCAACTCATTGTAAGAAGCATTTGCGCCGATTCTGTATCCACCATCAAGCGTATACTCAGCTCCAAATCCATAACCAAATGACTCAATATCTTCATCAATATTAGTGTCATAGCCGTAGTTCTGAAGTGCTATACCTGCTGCCCCGCCAGTGACAAATACCTCTTTCTGAGCATCACTGTGGCCTGCTGTAACTCCTACATCATAACCAGTTGGAATAGCTCCTGATCCTCTCAAGACTGGGGCTCCATTGGCAATTGCAACCGCTTGAGTAACCTGAATCTCCGCTCCGAAATCTGTATAAACATTATTATAATAGAAGGCATCAATCAAAAGTCTTCCATCAAGTAACAATCCTTTATACCCAACTTCCCAAGTACTTACTTTTTCAGTTTCAAATTCTTTGTAAGCATCTGTGGCAAGTACAAGATCATTTACATCACCGCTAGCCTGTGCCGCTTGAACACTTTGTATTGTATAAACTGGGTTAGTTTCAATGTTATACCTTCTGGTAATAATGTCATTTCTTCCAAGAAGTCTTCTGCTCACAACATCCAAGTCAATGTACTGATCTTGTGTGGTTGGCATTCTGAAACCTCTCTGGAAAGACGCCCTTAAATTTTGGCCATCCAAAAATTCCCAAACACCGGAAACCCGAGGAGAAAAGAATCCATCAAAGTTCTCATTCTTATCATATCTAACAGAGCCTTGAAGCCTTACATTATCTACAACATCCTTCGAAATCTGAACGTATCCCCCAAACTCATTGAATGAAATTTCATCGCCATTGTCATCCAGAGCAAATAAAGTTCCTTCTGAATTCAGTGCATACGTTCTAAAGTTTCCTCCGATGATTATGTCCGCAAAGTCAACTTTGTCGGATAAATTGTAACTAGCCTCATAATGCCAAAGTGCAGATTTATCCAGGAATTTCGCTCCACCGTCCGCAATCGAAATGTTTCTGAAATTATCGACAGCAGTATTGAATGCTGCAGAACCAGCAGCAGGTTGAGCTGCGTCAGCTACAGCTCTGGCTGTTTGATGAAGCGTTGCATAATCAGTAGGGTCTAAAGT
>JANQST010000365.1 GCA_028279155.1 Cyclobacteriaceae bacterium | reverse complement strand
GAAGCCACCTCAATAATCTTTTTTCTCATTTCGAAGGTCTTGTCCTGGGAATCAAAGAGCTAACGTTAAACCGAAAGTTTTCTAAATCGTTTGTGGACGATCATATAATCCCTACCAGTAGTACTCAAATGAAGTACTATTTAAAGGAAAGTGTAGTTGGTTCAATCGTCAATAAATCAACCGATCTGGTTCTTCTCCTTGGAATGGGCGTTTTGGTTGTTGCAATCTTCCAAACACAATTTGTTACACTTGAATTTTTTGGGAGTTATCTAACAATTGTCCTCTTCACTATTGCTCCGCTCTCTTCAGCTACCGGGTTCTTAAGAAGTCTCAAGAATGCAGAAGTTATTTTTAACCACATCGAACAAGTTGGAATATCGCTCGAGGAGTCATATCAATACACCAAGGAAATTACAAACGAAAACTGGAAAGGTTCTGAACCACTCATTCAAGCAAATCAGCTGGAACATACCTATTACCATGCTGACGAAGACCAGCACTTTAAGCTTGGTCCACTCGATTTCAATGTCAAGCAAGGTGAATCAATCTTCCTGGTAGGTGGTAATGGAAGTGGTAAAACAACACTTGCCAAACTTATTCTAGGGTTGTACAAACCTAAGGGAGGTGAGATTGCTTATAAAGGAGTTACCATCTCAATGGAAAATTTATCATTCTATCGATCCAGGTTTTCTGCGGTGTTTACTGATTCATATGTTTTTCAAGAATTGGATCACATATCACCTGAATTGCTTGAAGAGAAAGGCCAGGAATTGATTGACATGCTTGAACTTACCAAAAAGGTAAAGATTGAAGACAAAAAATTTACAACAACCAGGTTGTCAGATGGGCAGAAAAAGAGATTATCTCTGATTAGTTCTATTCTTGAGGACAAAGAAATTTATCTTTTTGACGAGTGGGCAGCAAATCAAGATCCCTACTTCAAGGAAATTTTTTATGACAAAATCTTGGCTTACCTAAGGGAGAAAAAGAAAACACTGATTGTGATAACACATGACGACCGATACTTTCATCTTGCTGATCGAGTGCTTAAACTGCAAGACGGTAAATTGGTCAATTATTCCTGATCTTAAGAATCAGATTCGGATTTCTTAGCAATATTACTGAGCACTTGGAGAAACTTTTTGGATTGTTCTTGATGCCCATATGGCTCGATCAACTCATCATTTTGAAGTTTTCCTCTTCTCCCTTCAGAAAAATGTTTTGAAAAAACTTCAGCAATTGCATCTATATGTTCAAATGAGACTGCCGTACCTGATTGAGTTTCAGTGATAATTTCATTCACTTCCTCATTGTTTGAAATAGCAATGATTGGTTTTTGCGCAATCAAATAATCATAAAGTTTAGCTGGGATCATCCACTTATAGTCAGGTGAGACCATCATTAGCAAAACATCCCATGACCTAAGAAGAGATAGCGTTTCGCTGACACTTACTTCTTCATTGATTGTAACATAATCTGAAATCTCAGAGCTATCAAGACTGTCCCAAAATTGGCTGTCAACACTTCCATTGACAATCAATCCAACCTCATCACTAGACAACTGATTTTTCCGTACAAAAGAAGCAAACGCTTCCAACACCTTTTCCGATGAAACAAAACTCCTAAAGGAACCAAAGTAACCGAAAACGAATTTCTTATCAGCAAGCTTGCTTCCATTTTCAAACAGACTCTCATTGAAGGCATTTCTTATAAATGTGAATTTCTTGTTTATTTCTTTGCCATAAACATTGAGGTAGGCATTGTAGGCATTCTTGCTATTGAAAATGGCATTACCACAAGATTCAAGGAAAAGTCTCTCGTAATGGTAAATGATTTTCCTAGTGAGTTTTGGACGATTTAGCATTTTTTTGTGAAACACAGTCCATGGATCTCTCATATCAACTACCCAGGGTATTCCTGTTCGTTTGCTTAAAATATGCCCAACAAGTAATCCTGACCATGGATCTGCATTTACCCAAATGACATCTGGCTTGAATTTCTTGATGATTTTCTTTCCATTCCTTAACGCCCCTGGAACATCCCACAAGTACTGATCAAATGGAGTGTAGGATAATTTTTTCTTTGGTGGTTTATTATTGCCAGAAGTTCTTTTCTTCGCTCTTCTTTGCTCACTCTTCTCTTTACTATGGTCTGGAGTGAATATTAACTTAACAAGGAATTTAACAAAAGGCCTTAAGAAACTTTCAAAGCCATAATTAACGTTTACACCCTCCGGCAAGGACAATGCCTTGTTTGCATCAATTTCCTTAAATGGCTTGCTAGCCAAAACCACAACATCCCAACCATCTGTGTCGTGAATTCCTTGAACAAGATTTACCGCACGTTTCGCCCCGATAATATTTGCTGGCGGAAAATAAGGGGATATTAACAGTAATCTTCTCTTCTTCATTTAAGCTGCAAAAAGAAACAGTTTAATTTATTTCCGCCACTAATAATTAATAAATCTACAAATAATATAATTGGTGGTTTTGAATGAGTGGATTGTAAATGACAATGAGAGTATTCATTAAAAAAATTCTCTTTGAAGCTACCTGTTTGTTAAAGATTAAAAAAGTGATGTTTTCCAAAGAGTTATTTTAAGATTTAGCGTAGTTTAATTCCTAAATAATTAGTAGTCACTATACCAAATGCAAGGATATTTAAAAAGTCAGATAATCCTATTGATAGCTATTCTTGGTTTAAACATGAATTGCACAGCACAGGTTTGGAATAACTTCAAAGCTTTCCCAAGAAATCCAGATACATTAAACCTTAATCTTCATTCCTCAATAAGCTATTTGGACGGTGATCACTTCAAGAAGCATGATCTGCTATTTAAATTATCTTACAACAGTACCTACGCAAGAGGTTTTAATGATGGGCCGGTTTGGAAAGGACGAGGATTAACTCTGGAAGTTCAGGGTGGATTTTCTGGGCAAAATGGTAAGCTTTCTTACACATTTCATCCGGTATTTTTTGTTGCTCAAAATACTGATTTTTCACAGCCTTCAATCATTAATGGTTCATTCGTTGAACACAAATATCAATTTGCAAATCTAGACTGGGTTCAGAGTTATGGAGATGGTGCATATTTAGCATTTCACCCTGGACAAAGTGAAATCAAAATGAGATGGGGAAAATTCATTGCTAGCCTCTCCACTCAAAATTATTCTGCAGGACCAGCTATTCAAAACCCAATTATTCTAAGTCGCCAAGGAGGTGGGTTCCCTCATTTTAGGTTAGGAACAGAGCCTTTTAACTTAACTATTAGGAAGATTAATACAGGAAAATGGGAACTGAATTTTTTATTTGGTCTCCTTTCTGAATCAGACTATTTTGATTCTAATTCTGAAAACGACAACCGCTATTTCAACGGAATGTTCATTGCCTATCAACCCAAATTCCTACCTCAAATGACCGTAGCGTTTAACAGAGGGCTTTATAAAAATACCCAGTTTTTTGAGCCTTTGGATCTTCTATCAACCATTCACATTTTCGACAGTGGCACAAGAGGTGACAGTATAGATACCAATGATACATTTGACCAATTGGCATCTCTTTCTTTCACATGGCATCTTCCTAAATCAGGATTTCGAGCTTATCTTGAATTTGCAAGGAATGATTTTTCGGGAAAACTCATACGCTTCTTGAAAGAACCCGAACATAGCAGGGCGTACACGATTGGATTTGAAAAAAGTGTTCAGACGATGAGTGGAAAAGAAGTTATAATAAGTTACGAGCATACCAATCTCTCTAGAAATCACACATTTCTCTATCAACCAGAACCAATTTATTATGTTCATAGCATCAACAGACAGGGTTACACACATAATGGACAATTACTTGGTGCCGGAATTGGGCCGGGTGGCAATAGTGGACATCTAAATGTGAGAATTAAAAAAGAAAAGCAGATTATTGGTTTTTTATTCGAACGAATCGAATACAACAAAGACTACTTTGTTGTCAATATTCAGAATCGAGAAAGACACAACATTGAGTATTCGTTGGGTTTCAATATTCAAAAAGAGATTGGCTCTTTGTTCTATGGGTTTGAAAGTGTTCTCAGCCATAATTTTAATAGGAACTTTGAATCAAACGCACTCAACCTGTACCTAGCATTGGCCACAAGAATTAAGCTCGATAAGTGATTTTTTGAAAATCCTATTGCCTGGCGATTAATTCAGTGTGATTTTTTTTCAGAATTTTTTGGGGGTATAAACATCTAATGTTTCCATACATCAGAATTTCAGCATAATCACTGAAACCTACCTGAATCTGATGATTGGAATTGATATTGTTGACTTAAAGGATCCCCTTTTTAAGAAAAGGACAAATCGATCACTTGCTTTGATCTCGAATGATCATGATCAATTCATAGAACATCCTAATCTTTTTTGGCTATTATGGTCAGCAAAAGAAGCAGTATTCAAAGTAAAGAGAGAAATAACTTCTTTTTCACCAAAGCATATTCCAATAGCTCTGAAAAAAGATGGCTCGAGAATCACGTTTGAATCCAACGACATAAAAGGTGAAATTTGGGTAGACAGCAAATACATGCTTTCGATAGCCGGTGACAACAAGAATGACATCAGGTATTCTGTTGTCCATGAGAACAGTACAAACTGGAGCAGCACCATTCGAAAAAGAATTAAAACGCACTTTTCAGAAAGAGGAATCTCAGCATCAATCAATAAGAGTGGAAGCTTACCAATGATCAATGACAGGCTACCTATTTCGATTACACATCATGGTGCATACGCTGCTTTTGCTTACCCGAACGCTATTCTAGAATCTTAATCCCATCAATCGGTAATTAAAATTATTTTTGCGGAATGCGCAGAAAAAACCTGATTGCGATCTTTTTGGTAGTGTTTACAATGATGCTTTCATCATTTGCATTTTATGCATATCAGATAGTATACACTCCTAACATCTTAATAGAAAAGGAAGACCAGCTTTTTGCAATTCCGAAAGGAAGCACATTCAAGCAGGTAAGAGATCGTCTTTATGATGAAGGGTTTCTAAACGATGTTGTTTCATTCAGTTTTCTTTCCAGGTTGAAGAATTATGATGAAGAGGTTAAAGCCGGCATGTATCTCTTGAGAACAGGTATGACCAATATTGAAGCAATCAATTTGCTGAGGTCTGGTGCTGAAACTCCTGTTAAATTGACATTTTCGAATGCTCGTCTTTTATCTCAATTGTCAACAAAATTGACTAGTAATCTTGAAATCGATTCTGCTGAAATGGCTAGCATTCTGTTACATGATACCACTGCAGCTCATTATGGTTTTACAGAAGAGACATTTATAAGCATGTTCATTCCCAACACTTACGAGGTATATTGGACATCTTCTGCAAAAAAAATTCTTGATCGGATGAAGCGAGAGTACGACAGATTCTGGGATGAAGATAGACTCGAAAAAGCAGAGAACCTTGGGATGACGAAAGAAGAGGTTTCCACTCTTGCTTCGATCGTCCAGGGTGAAACCAACAAAATGGATGAAGCTCCTGCAATTGCAGGTGTCTACATAAATCGGTTAAAGCGGCAAATCCCGCTACAAGCAGATCCTACTTTGGTATTTGCTATAGGAGATTTCACAATCAGGCGAATTCTTAATAAGGATAAAGAACTAGATTCCCCATATAACACATACAAAAATTACGGGCTTCCTCCCGGACCCATTAATATGCCTGCAATTCCAGCTCTTGATGCGGTGCTCAATTATGAAAATCACAAATACCTATACTTCTGCGCCAAAGAAGATTTCTCAGGTTATCATGTATTTGCCCGAACCCTTCGAGAACATAATGTCAATGCCAGGAAATTTCAGCGAGCATTGAACAGAGAAAGGATTTATAGATAATGTATAATCATGATGTACAAATCAGGGTTCGATATGCTGACACAGACCAGATGGGATATGTCTACTACGGAAACTATGCGGCCTACTATGAAGTAGCAAGAGTAGAATCGTTCAGACACCTGGGGTATGCATATAAACAATTAGAAGAAGCTGGAATAATGATGCCAGTTCTTGAATTGAAAAGCAACTACATTCTCCCAGCCAAATATGATGACCTATTGACCATAAAGGTGTCTATTCCCGAATTCCCAAAAGTGAAGATCAAATACCTATATGAGGTATATAATGAAGAAGAAACTCTACTGAACAGAGGGGAAACAACATTGGCCTTTATCAATATGAAGTCAGGCAAGCCTGTCAGAATGCCTGAGGTTATGGGTCAGCTACTTAAGCCCTTTTATAACGAAAAATGACGCCATCAATATTGATAGCGTCATTATCCATGAATTTGATGTTTGTTTAAATTGGACGGCACCAGCCGTTATCGCATATTTCTCCTGGCTTGCAGTCGTTACAATTTGTGCCAGGATCTTCAACGCACTCTCCATTTATGCAGATATAACCTTGAGCACATGCGCAATTAACGGGAGCTCGTGGGTCATTCCAATTCGGTCCTCGCGGACCCCATGGCTTGGCTGCATCTGCAATGCCCTCATCTCCGGTTGCTTCTCCCCAACGTCCTCTATATCTCGTCCAATCTGGAGCTAAGTGATTGCTAATTGTCCCTGTTCTATCATCTACCAAAACAAGTCGGCCAGCAGCTGCAAATTGTCGGCCAGCATTTGTTCTATCCCTTGGTTTTAGTCCACCTCTCTTTATAGTACCTGAATTGGGATACAAAGCATGAGAGTCTCTTGCAACATAGACAATTGGATGATTTGAAACATAACTCAATTCATTTGGATAATACCACCTTCCCTCACTTCCATGCGCACCATAGTAAACTCGTCGAATTTCCTCACAGCCGTTTCTTATCCTGACAGTAACATGCTCCCAATCTCCTTCATGATAACCCTTGCCTCCAACTGCAGTGGGGCCATTGTAAGGGAAAAAAATCCAATATTGAATATCTAAATCTTCTGGCCAATCTCCGTTTTTGAAGTAGACATACACTGGAGCGTTGTTCACATCACCAAATCTCACGTTGTATTCTACATGCTCGACATAAAAGGCGTTTCCACCCCGATCAGCCCGTTGAAGAACTGCACCAGTAGACGAAAAAATTTTCCAGTTATCTATGTTCTGAGCCGTCACATTGTTCTTAACATAGAACGGGTAATCTCTGTTTCTCATACGCACTCGTGGTAAATAGTAATCTACAGAAGATGGATAATAGTTTTCTTCAGAATGGAAATAAATGTATGGCGCATAATATCTTGCCAAGGCCATCAAATCTCCGCATGGGGGTCCTGTAGGTGAAGTTGAAGGAGGTGGGTTTGGATTGCTTGGTCCTTCCACAGGTTCCTTGCTAGGACATTCTATGAACATACCACTTTCTTCATCCAAACAGAATCCAAGATCGCCTCCTCCACTTGGTGGAGGTTCATCCGGGTCCGGGCCAGGATCCGGACCAGGGTTTGGTGTGTCTTTGCAGGGAATGAAGGATCCCTCAAATCCTTCATTGCACTCATTTTCAGCTTCTGGAGTTTTAAGTTCTTCTACTTCTTCTACGCAGGATAATGTTAATAACACCACTCCCAATATCAGGATAGGAGCAAGTACTTTATTCCCCAACTCAATATTTATAATTCTCTTCATACGTAATAATTTCTTTTGGTTCTGGAGTTAATTGCGGTAGTCACGAAAACGTTACCTATGAGCAACAAAAGGCTTCAGAATTGCTTGACAAATAACAGAGAAGTTCAGACCTAAAATGTCTCAAAAAATGATTGTATAATTAACACCTATTGAATCTCAACGCAGATGGTAAATTCCAAATCACGGAATTCATTTATCTACTTGATTATTCCAATTAATGCCCATACTTTTGCGAACCAAATTTCGAAGGCAATACTCTTTCACATCAAGAAGAATTCACAGAGGCGTGGCAGAGTGGTCGAATGCGGCGGTCTTGAAAACCGTTGTACCGCGAGGTACCGGGGGTTCGAATCCCTCCGCCTCTGCATAAAACCCGATACTAGATGTGTCGGGTTTTTTTTCTTTATCAGGATCCGTTTGTAAGTTTCCATGATTTGCCAATATCTTGGAGGC